>CAILMK010000038.1 GCA_903835275.1 uncultured bacterium
AAATAAATTTCAACGAAGGTAACTTATCCATTACAGACGCATCAATCTTATTCGCTAAACGAACAATCAAAACATTTGCATCTTTTAGATTTCCCTCTTGCAAATTACTTATATCTGAATCAATATATTCACCCATTGAAGTATACAAAGCTTTAGCTTCGTCACTAAAATCAAGGGGTTCTATATTATAAATTTTCATACTCAATTAAATGGATGTCCAACCTCCATCTACTGCAATATTTTGTCCGGTGATATATCCGGCCTCATCAGATAAAAGGAAACTCACAATGGGAGCGATGTCTTCGGGCTTCCCCATTCTTTTCATAGGGACCTTATGTTCATAATTCTTAACAAAAACTTCATTCTGGTTATCAAAAATCCCACCGGGTGAAACACAATTCACACGCACATTATCCTTCCCAATATACGAAGCAAGATATCTGGTGAAATTTATTAACCCTCCCTTGATAGCAGAATATGCAGCCGGCATGGTCATTTCCGTTCCATCATATACCGTAAAATCCGGCCCAACCATTCCATACACTGAGGACATATTTACAATTGAACCTGATTTGTTCTCCCGCATTGCCTTTGCAGCAGCCTGGCAAAACATTACATAACTATTCAATTGCATGTCTACATTTTGTTTCCAGGATTCAGCGGGAACATTTTCAAATTTTACTCCCCAATCCTTGGTTCGCGGATAGGCATTATTAACCAGGCCATCCAGCTTTCCGTATTTTTCCACAACAGCATTGATGGCTTCGCTTATTGAATTTACATCTGTAATATCACAACGTAATGTTCCCTTTTCCAGTGCGGTTTCACAATTAATATCGGCATTTATTGCAATGGCACCTTCGGAGAGAAGATGACTTACCACAGCTTTCCCGAGTAAGCCACTTCCGCCTGTTATAATGATTACTTTACCTTTAAGCCTTTGCATCTGATAAACATATTTTAAGTACTTCCAAAGACTCCTCAAAGGAATTCATTGGAGAGGATTTAGTTTCTATACAATTAATAAAATATTGCATCTGGTCAATGTAAGTATTCATTACATTGAATTCTTTTTCAAATAAAATATTCCCTTCATTATCTTTTATGCTGCCTGAACGAAGGTCAGCAAGAATGGTCTTTTCGTCCAAAACAATTTCCAACGTCCTTTTGGCATCCCGCCTGTAATAATTCAAAACAACATTTGCTGCAAATCCGTTATATTCCAAATTATAATTGGCGTAATCAACAGAGGAAATTTCCAAACTTGAACTACTGCGCAATATGGAATGATGAAAATCCGGTGATCCGAAAAGCCAATACGCATAATCAATTTCATGAATCAAATCAAGATGTACACCGCCACCCATTTCTTTTTTCGCACTGTACACTTCCCTGAAATTCCTGCCGGGCCTCCAGTCCGGAAGATAAGATCCACAGTAAATATTCACCTCGTTAATTCTTGCATTTTCATTCTGCAAATAATTTTTCATGAACTGTAGTACAGGATGAAAACGCAGATTGCAAGCCGTATAGGTAACAATATTATGTTGATTTATCTTCTGCAACAATTCTTCTGAATTATCTAAAGAAGATAAAGATGGCTTCTCAATAAACAACGGGACATTAAGTTCAATGGCTTGCAAAATACTTTCGTAATGCAAATTCGTAGGGTTCGATATAATTACGAAATCAGGCTTAACATCCAATTCTGAAAATGAAAAAATATTTTTTATTCCCTCTTCTTTTTCAGCATTTGCCTGTGAACGCAATGCAAAAATTTGTGCATCCGGTTTTACAACCCTGATAGCCTGTACATGCTTTCTTCCTATGGAGCCGAGACCTATCAGTACAATGTTCATATTTCAAAACCGAGTTTATTGTTTCCCAACAAATAACTCATAAACTCAAAATCAATTGGGTGATCAAGGTCAAAACAAATATGCGGCATCACATAGATCATAGATTTATCTGTAATGGCCGATTTCATGTTGTCTGCGAAAAAGGATCTCCGATAAAAATAAAACGACGCATTCATGTCATACACTTTTGGAGCCGCCTGGCGCGTAAAAATTCCTTCCGGTAATTTTTTTATTGTACTATAATATCCGTTCTCTCCCTGTTCAACCATGTTAAAATAAGGATTTCTTCCTGCAGGATTCACAGAAAATAAATTCCATGCATTGCCATCCTTCCTTAACAAATCAAATGCTTCAATAAGATCTGCCTGGGTACGCAGAGGAGAAGTAACATCAAGATCAAGGATAAAATCGTATTGTTTATTGTTTTTCTT
>CAILMK010000039.1 GCA_903835275.1 uncultured bacterium
CACATATTAGTATGATTGGACTCAATTTCAGATAATCTTAAACTTATGAAACCAAGGTATATTATCAATGCAAAATTCAATATTTTTCCGGATCTGAATTTCATATTCTCTATATAGCCTGTGCAAAAAGCAAGCAATGATGCCAGGGAAATAAATATAAAGGGGCCCACAATAAATACGAATGCTCCCATTTTAGTTTGAGCAACGGAAAAGAATCCATAGGTTAGAATTATTGCTGAAAATACAACTATTTTCATTTCCGTTTTGCGGATAGCCAACCATAAAACAATCAATGCCGGTATAATAAAAAACACTGACAGATTTCCATAAGCATGTCCAAATTGCTCAATATAATACCACGCAGTTCCGCCATGGTTTTCCACTACTTCAGAGAAGTGCTTACCGCTGAATTCCAATTCAAATTTTGCCTCGCGGAAATAGCGGGTAAAAATTAATACCTGCCATGGAAGAACCAGTAAAACCGTTATGCCAAAAGCAGCGAGAATTTGCAACCACGAATGAATGTTTTTTCTGTATTCCTTAACGAATAAGATAACACAACCCCAGCTTGCAAAAACAATTAATCCTGCCAGCCACTTTGTCAAAATCGCGCATCCGGCAAATACACCAATAAGGATGACGTATTTCCATTTCGGGCGTTCAAAATATTCAAACAAAGCCCAGAATGATAAAGTAATATAGAATACAAACGTCGTGTCAATATGTTCCAGCAATTCACCGCCTGATACAAAATTCAATGGGTAGTAACTGACTGCCCATAAGAATGCTGCAAGATAGGCAATCCGCTCATTGCTGACTATTTTTCCGATCCTGTAAATAACAGGAATCAGAAATGCAGACATAAAAACCATCGGCAGGCGTATGGATATTTCATTTGCCCCAAATATTAGGATGCTTATAGCCATTTGCCATAAAGCAACGGGCGGTTTGTGCAGCCAAATGTGGTTACCTACCCATATTTTATAATCATAAGACAAAACAGGATTTTCTATAAGGGTTGGTTTTAGAAAATGTTTGGATAAATGTTCCGCTACAAGTGCATGATATTTTTCATCCCAGTCGTTGAGGAAGTGATCCAGTTGTGCCATGAAAAAGCGCAATCCCAATCCTCCGATAAAAAGCAGGATCATGGCAGGCTTTTGTTTTCCCTTTACAAAGAAAAAAACACTTGATGCTATCAGTACTAATGATGGTACCATCAGCCAGAAATCATGCTCCTTGAAATGCGTGGACATTCAGTTTTTTTCGATGAATTTGTTTATGCAAATATAAGAAAGAAAAGTATTGAGTGCGATTTGCCAAATTTATACGCCGCCATAAGATAATTTGGAAAATCTAATGAGTTTTTTTCTGTAAGCAGTAACGATAAATCATCATCATTAAAACCGCATTATTTCTGCCTGACAAACTCCACGATACTTTCAGCGGTACGTTTGGATGCGCCCTTGCCACCCAGCCTTTGTCTCAGGTGAGTCATTTCTTTCAGCATATGGTCGCAATACGGTACGTTGGTAAGGATATTATTTAATTCCTCATACAGACTTTTTTCATTGAAATCGTCCTGGATCAATTCCTTTACTATTTCTTTTTCTGCAATAAGGTTTACCAATGAAATAAAAGGAACATTCACGAGCCTCCTGGCAATAGCATAAGAAATTTTACTGCCTTTATAACATACTACTTC
>CAILMK010000040.1 GCA_903835275.1 uncultured bacterium
GAATGACAGGACGATAGTTCCCTGATAATCCACACATTTTATTTTAAATCAAAATATTGATTATCAATATAATAAACACTCGTTAAAAACGAATGTCGCTGATATTCTCCCGATAAATCAAGTATATTATTTTTCAGTCACAAAAATGCCTTGCCTAAGTTTGATATAACAATTAAACAACACAGGCATGAAACTCAAATTTTTTTACACGCTATTGGTTATTCTTTTGGGAATACAATTGCAATCTTTTGCACAGGGAGCAGGACCCGGAACAGCCGGAAGTTACCTGGATATTAATAATGTCAAATTTTTTATTTTGAATGGTGGCGACTGGGGTTGGAACCTCGTCAGCAATACACTTAATCAAATGCCCAAGGGCAGTAAAGCATCCACTATTTTTGCAGGTGGATTATGGATCGGTGGTTATGATCATGGGAACCTCCATATTGCAGCAATGACCTACAGGCAAAATGGAGAGGATTTTTTCCCGGGCCCGCTGGATATGGCAACGGCACGCACAGACTCAGCTTCAAGCCGGCAATATAATAAGATATGGGGCGTTCACAAAAATGATATTGATAGTTTCAGAAATGGAACCAAGAGGGCTAGTTACGGAATTAAATCTTGGCCTGGAGAACCGTTACCAAATACAGGAGGGTGGACTTTTGCAAATACCCTTGCTCCATTTGTGGATGTTGATAGCGACGGACATTATAATTTAGATACCCTGCATCCGAAATCATCAGATTATCCAAAAATAAAAGGTGACCAGGCAATATGGTGGGTGATGAATGACAATGGGAATTATCACGGAGAAACACATGGCCTTTCATTGGGAGTGGAGATCCGCAGCATGGTGTATGGCTACAACTGCACAGCTGATACCGCGTTGAACAATACGGTGTTTTTTGAATACCAGATCATCAATCGCAGTCAATTTTCTTACGATTCATTATACATCGGCAACTTTACTGATTTTGATATTGGCGATGGTTTTGATGATTACATTGGTACTGATACTTCACTGAATGCTTATTATGGATACAATGGAGAGCCGCACGATTCACTATACAAGAATAATCCGCCGGCGCAGGCAGTCGTTTTCCTGGATGCACCTTTGAATAATACCATGTATTATAATAATGATTTTACCACCATGGGAAATCCCGGGAAAGCAATAGATTATTATCATTTAATGAAATCGGTGTGGCTGGATAGTACGCATGTTGTCAATGATGGCAAGACGGGTCATGGTACAGGAACTCCATGCAATTATGTGTTCCCCGGATATCCTGATTCTGCAGGTTCAAAAAGCTGGACAGAAAAGAATGCCGGTAATGTTCCTGCTGACAGGAGAATGATCGGTTCTTCCGGACCTTATTCAATGAAGCCGGGCGCAATAAAGTACATCACCTTTGCATATGTTTTCACGCAGTTGCCTAATGGAAATTATCTATCCAATGTAGCACAGATGCGCAAGGATGTGGCGCATATCCGCAATATTTATAATGCAGGAATCACCACGGCTTGTTCCACTACAGGGATTGAAGAAGCTGAAATTCCTAATGAGGATTTCAAGGTTTTTCCAAATCCTGCGCTCGATGGATTCAGTGTAGAAATTGAAAAAGGAGGACATTATACCATCAGACTGATGAATGTTTTGGGGCAAACTATTTTTACTAAAAATGTAGAGGGATCACAAAGAAATGACTTTTCTTTGCTGGGAATTCCTGCGGGAGTTTACAGCCTTATTTTATCCTCCGGCGATGCAATGGGAGTGAAAAAACTAATTGTGCGATAGGCGTTATAAAAAAACAATCTCATGAAAAAAATCATCATTTTTATTTTCTCTTTTTTGCTATGTAATAGCCTTGCGTTTTCCCAGAGCGTACCAAACGCAACAAGTGTATTGGATATAAATAATATCAGAATGACTTTCCTGAATTCCGGTGGCTGGGGTTTTAATTCACGAACGGATGACACTTCTTTTCAAATGCCAAAAGGCAGTAAGAAATCAACAATGACTTCAGGCAGTTTATGGATGGGAGGCTTATATACCGGGAATCTGCATGTCGCCGCAATGACATACCGATCTTCAGGGAGCGATTTTTTTCCGGGTCCTTTGGATCCTGTAAAAAGCGGTTCTGATACCATCACATCCAAATCCTATGATTCTATTTGGAATATTAAGAAAACCGATATTTCAAATTTCAGGAATGGCATTGCCAAACCAACAAAAGATATGATTACCTGGCCTGAGAATATTCCTAATAAAAGAGGTTGGGTATTTGATAGCATTCTTGCTCCATTTGTAGATGTAAATGGTGATGGTAAATATACTATCAATACCGTAACTCCCATGTCATCGGATTACCCTGCTATAAAAGGCGATCAGGCACTCTGGTGGGTATTTAATGATAACTCAAATTCGCACGGTGAAACTCATGGTTTAGCTCTTGGAATGGAAGTCCATGCAATGGCATACGCATTTGATTGTCCTTTGGATACAGCACTCAATAATACGTTGTTTATAGAATATAAAATGATCAACAGGAGTACCAATACCTACGATTCATTTTACGTTGGCGACTGGATTAGTTTCAATAGCTTTTCTATGGATTTTGTAGGGAGCGATACATTGTTAAACTGCTTATATGGTTATAACAGCAGCGCTCACGATTCGATATATGGAAATAATCCACCTGCGCAGGCAGTGGTTTTTCTTGATGCACCCATGACCAATTCGATTTATTATAATAATGATTTTAATCCTGTCGATGGAAATCCTGAAGGCCCCATGGATTATTTTTCCTTTTTGCACAGTAAATGGAAGGATAATTCCCATCTGGTCGATGATGGAAAGGCAGGATATAACCGTACAGGTTCGGGTCTGCTCACAAATTTTATTTTTCCGGGATACCCCGATTCTCCGAATACAAAGGGATGGACGCAAGGGAATTCAGGTATACCTCACGGTGATAGAAGAATGCTTGGTTCATCGGGACCCTATACGTTCAAAGGCGGGGAAACTAAAACAATTACATTCGCGTATGTTTTCACGCAACTGCCGAACGGAAATTATCTATCCAATGTGGCTCAGATGCGCAAGGATGTGGCGCATATCCGCAATATTTATAATGCAGGAATAACCACAGCGTGCTCCACCACAGGAATTGAGGATGCTAAAATTCCTAATGA
>CAILMK010000041.1 GCA_903835275.1 uncultured bacterium
ATACATGTATATAATATAACTTTTTGGACGTAACTTGCTGTAAATCTACCCATTAATACTTTACTGTTCCGGTCTTTTATCTTCCCAAATGAACTAATAATACTGAAATATCTGCCGGAGAAATTCCCGAGATCCTTGAAGCCTGGCCCAATGAGGTCGGCATAATTTTCTTTAATTTTTCCTTTGCTTCTGATGAAAGTGAATTAACCGTTGAAAAATCAAAATCATTGCGGATCTTAACCCCTTCCAATCTTGCCATTTTTTCGACCTGCTCGTGTTCCCTTTGTATATATCCGGAATACTTCAAATGAATTTCCGCTGCCTCAATTTCCTCTGTAGAATATTTAGAAAGAAACTCATTGATGGAAGGCACATACTTTTGCATCTCTGCAATGCTTATATCCGGCCTTGCCAATATGAAATCTATCTTTGTTTTTTGATTTATTGGTGATGAATCTATAGACCCCAAAAGGGCATTCAATTCATCCACCGGCGCGGTTTGCGTTGAAAAGAACTTGACAATATCTTTGAGTGATTGTTGCTTTTGGACAACTTTCTGATACCTCTCCTCCCCTGCCAATCCAATTTCATATCCCTTTCGGGTAAGGCGAATATCTGCATTATCCTGCCTCAACAATATTCTGTACTCTGCCCTGGACGTAAACATCCGATAAGGTTCTTCCGTACCTTTATTGATAAGGTCATCTATTAATACTCCAATATATGCCTCAGACCTGCTCAATACAAATTCCGGCTTTTCATTTATTACCAGATGGGCATTTATACCTGCCATCAAACCCTGGGCTCCGGCTTCTTCATATCCGGTAGTACCATTGATCTGCCCCGCAAAAAAGAGATTCTTTATAAGCTTGGTTTCTAAAGTCTGCTTTAATTGTGTCGGTGGGAAATAATCATATTCTATGGCATATCCCGGCCTGAACATTTTTGCCTTTTCAAACCCGGGGATCTGGATCATCGCCTTGTACTGTACATCTTCCGGCAAGGAAGTGGAAAACCCGTTTACATAAACTTCCACGGTATTCCAACCTTCCGGCTCTACAAAAATCTGGTGCCTTTCGCGTTCTGCAAATCTCACCACCTTATCTTCTATGGACGGACAATACCTGGGGCCAATACCCTGTATCCTTCCTGTAAACATCGGCGATTTCTCAAAACCTGTTTTTAGAATATCATGTACGTCCTGATTTGTATAAGTAATGTAGCAACTGAGCTGTCTTGTTAAAGAACTCGTCTGGTCAGAAAAAGAAAACTTGGCGGGGTTCTCCTCCCCTGCCTGTTCTTCCATTTTTGAATAATCCAAACTCCTTCCATCTATTCGTGGCGGCGTTCCGGTTTTCATTCTTCCGGATTCAAATCCGAGTTGAACCAATTGTTCGGTAATTCCAGTCGCAGCTTTATCACCCATTCTTCCACCGCCGAATTGTTTTTCGCCGATATGAATAATGCCGTTCAAAAAAGTGCCATTTGTAAGAATCACTGATTTTCCAAATATCTCAATGCCCATTTGGGTGCGGACACCAATTACAGTATTGTCTTCTACAATTAGTCCTGAAACCATTTCTTGCCAAAAATCCAGGTTCGGTGTTTGTTCAAGTGCGAGCCTCCATTCTTCTGCAAAACGCATGCGATCGTTTTGTGTTCTTGGGCTCCACATGGCAGGGCCTTTTGATCTGTTCAGCATTCTGAACTGAATTGCTGACTTATCCGAGATGATACCTGAGTACCCCCCGAGCGCATCGATTTCACGGACGATTTGCCCCTTTGCAATTCCACCCATTGCAGGGTTGCAGGACATCTGTCCGATGGTTTGCATATTCATTGTAACGAGCAGGGTCTTACTTCCCATATTGGCAGCAGCGGCGGCGGCTTCACAACCGGCATGACCTGCACCAACTACTATTACATCGTATTTGCTAAACATTCTCTTTTTCTATTGTATGAGTTAAACATTGTTCCACGTGAAACAAATCGCATTTCAATTACACTACGCCTTCGACAGGCCCCGGCAACAATACCAATGTTCCACGTGGAACAATTCAAGCCGTCATTCAAGCTCACGTTTCCCCGCTTCGGCAAGCTCAGCAGGCAATTGTCGTTGACCGAGCTTATCGAAGCCACTTAATTACAATGTTCCACGTGGAACAATTGAGTTAATATATTGATTTTCAAGTGATTGCATCTCATTTTTGAGCTTTGGAGTGCCATCTTCAAAGCCAACTAGATGCAATGTTCCATGTATAATTACTCGGTAAAGCTCATCTAAATCACTGACATTATGCTCATTAGCGTTCTCCTTAACCCTATCCCAGCTAATGTAAAGCTCCGCTTCTACATTTTTGGGCACTTCAGAATAATTGAAGGTGATTATGTCCGTGAAATAATCGTGCCTTAAAAATTCACGGTTGATCTCGAGCAGTTCCTCATCACTCATCAATATGATATTTTCATATTTCAAAATGTATTCGTAGTCCGACAAGATCTTTTCGACTACCGGTTCAATAACCTGCAGCTTCTCAAAATCCACTTCCTCGGTATCAAAAAAAAACTCAATCATAATAAGCAACCGCAAAGATACGGAAAAAGCGATGAGGCTAGAAAGCAGGGGAGATGACAGGAAACAAAACAAGGCAGAAGCATTAAATACGACAGATCTCATCAGGGCGATTTGTTATTTGCAAAAATCAATAATCAAGACAATCCATTATTGATTCCCGAGAAAACAATGACTAAATAATAGCAACCATCTGCAAGCATTAATTAGCAAACACAGACCAGAGGAGAGAAATTTGAATCATAAATTTAAACACTTAAAACAATGAAAAAAGCACTGCTCCTTTTACTAATAATAACACCAATGTTTTTCAGTTGCACCAAAGAAAATGAATACAACTGTTCAGGTAGAGTACTAAGATCCAATGAGCCGATCAAAAATGCACATCTAGAACTACATGCATCAGCTTCTCCAAATATCTTCAGTAATTCACACGATCAAATATTAGGAATTTGCACAACCGATGAGGATGGGAGTTTTTCAATATTATATAAAGAATGTAAAAACAACAATGGCGCTTATATAGCTGTTCCTTCAAAAAATTACTATGTAGAAGTGCCCCTCAATCAGAACATCAAAAAAGATTTCAAAAATTAATAAGCATTATACTGCACGATGTTAGGGAGAAATTACAACACCGTAAACGTTCCCCTTACTATTACATAACTTCTATCCACTCCATAAACTTCTACCGAATAAAAATATACTCCTTCCGCTACTTTTACACCATTAAGCAATCCATCCCAGCCAA
>CAILMK010000042.1 GCA_903835275.1 uncultured bacterium
CTGTATTCTTTGTGCAAGGGGAAAGAAGAAAACACTTTCTATTCTTCCGGAGGTGACGGATTAATTGTACAATGGAGTCTTGATACTCCGGATGCCGCCGGAAAAGTAATCGCGCAAGTTGGATCAGCGGTTTACAGTCTTCTGTTTATTGAAGAGAAAAATCATTTACTTGCGGGTACACGTTCGGGGGAAATATTTTTATTTGACCTTGCAAACAATGCAATTCTTAAACAGGCAAAGGGCGAAGGGGAAGTTTTTTGCATTGCAAAAAATGGCAATCACATCATTGCCGGCAGCGCCTCGGGAAGTCTTTATTTATATGATGAAAACCTGAATTTTATCGGGGAAAGAAACATTTCAGATAAGAGCTGCCGCAGTATTATTTTTATCAATGAAAACACTATTGCTACCGGATGGAGTGATAATCATATCCGCATCATGGATTTGCCTGAATTAACCATAATCAAAACTTTTGAAGCGCATTTAACTTCTGTTTTTTCACTGGCATTTATCCGCGGAAAATATTTGCTTTCAGGTGGGAGGGATGCACGCCTGAAAATATGGGATTTAAAAGATTATTCGCTGATGTTAGAGATACCCGCGCACTGGTTTGCCATCAATGATATAAAGTTATCTCCAGATGGGAAATATTTCGCTACTGCCAGCAGGGATAAGACTATAAAAATATGGGATGCTGCAAGCTTTGAGTTACTGAAAGTCCTGGACAACGAAAAAAACCAGGGGCATACCCATTCGGTGAATATCTTATTATGGATGAATGATTCAAATCTTCTATCTGCGGGAGATGACCGGAAAATTGATGCCTGGCAAATTGCCTGATACTACTTGAAGATATAGATATTCTCCACGTCCTTGGTATCACTCCGCATGATGTTCAGGTCATTTATCAGTCCATCGCCTACATCATATACCCAACCGTGCAGGATCGGAAGATTGTTTTCTCTCCATGCATCCTGGATAACCGATGTTTTTGAAAGATTATTTACCTGCTCCACAACTGATATTTCCACGAGCCTGCGCTGACGTGATCTGACATCTTCAATAGCATTCAATTCATCCTTGTGCAGCCTGTAAACGTCTTTAATATTGCTTAGCCAGTTATCAATAAATCCAAAACTTTTATTGGACATTGCCGCAGCAACTCCGCCACAATCATAGTGACCACAAACAATGATGTGTTTTACTTTCAACACCTGGATTCCATAATGTACAACACTCAGCAAATTCATATCTGTGTGAACCACCAGATTTGCAATATTACGATGTACGAAAATCTGTCCCGGTTTGGTATTGGTGATTTGATCCGCAGGCACTCGCGCATCAGAACAACCTATCCATAAAAATTCGGGTTTATGTTCAACCGCAAGATCCTTGAAAAAATCCGGGTCAAGGTTTAGCTTTTGCTCAACCCATTTATGATTGTTATCAATTAGTTTCTGATAAGATTCCATATATAAGGTTAAATGTTATTATTGTTGTGGGTAAAACTTTTCATTAGAACACAAAATTAAATGATCCGTTAAACAGGAATCCCCTGAGATTATAATTCAGGTTATTCAGTGGTAAAAAATAATTTGCTTTTGTATCGAATAAAATATTGCGGGATTTGAATAGCTCAAGTCCCATGCTAAGGTTAATGTCCGGGACAAAAGTTTCCACGGCATTATCATTTCTATGAGAAACAAATCCTCCTATCTGATATCCTGTATAGAGGTTCAGGAATTTCCGTTTCCCTCTTCCAAAATGCCTTGGATAAAAGTCCTGTCCGAAATTGACAAGGAATAATTCACTTATACGTGAGCTATCCATTTTACTTGGTTTCATATCCCGCATAACACCAATTGTAAAATAGCTTTTTCCACGGGTAAACATATACTTAATTGCATAGGATTCGTATGCTTTTGAACTCAATCCCGCCTTTGGATTTTCCGTTAAAAGATAACCGTATTCAAAACCCGGCATATTCACAAAAGCAAGTTCGGTGTTTCCTGATGATTCCGGGGAGCCAATGTCATCATAAATAATCAGAGTTACACGAATAGCGGCATCCTTTCCATTCATATCGGAAAGTTCCCTTTTTAAATTACGAATGTGCAATTCGGAATAATCAATCTTCGTCTTTATTTCAGCATAAATTGTTTTGTCAACACCAATTTCAACGGCTTCCCTCTGCTCATCTTTAAGGTTTATTTCCTCATCTTCCAATTCATTTTTCAAGCGGGTCCTTGTGGATTCAATATTTATGGAAGTGTAGTTATTGGATACTATAAAACCCAGACTGCCGGCAAATGAATCAAGCATTGCGAGGTCTGTATTCGGGATTACAAATTCAGATGAAAAACGGTCTTCATTTTCATCTAAACTGAAAACATAGAATTTATTTTTTTCAATAAATGATTTTACCTTAACTCTGGACTCAATGAATTTGGTGGAATAAACATCAATCTTTTTAGTGGAATAATAACTTTCATTGTCCCCAGCAAATGCCTGTAAAAAACAAGTCAGCAGGATTTGTGTAAAAAATAATTTAAGAAATGCGTTCTCCATCGTGTTACTTTATAATATCATGCTGCATTACTTTCTATCGCTTCCACCACTACAGATTTATTGTTTTCAGTCCTGAAGGGGCGAATATCCTTTACAATCCCAATCCACGAAAACATGGTAAGTATATAAAAAGTCATGTCAATTTCCCACCATTTATATCCCTGCCTGCAGGAGCTTTTGCAATAATGGTGGTTATTATGCCAGCCTTCACCAAGTGTAATGATGGCAAGCCACAAGTTATTCCTGCTCTCATCTCCGGTATCAAACCTTTTGCTGCCATAAACGTGCGCAAGGGAATTCACGCAATAACTTGCCTGGTACTGGCAAAGCAAAACTACCAGGTATCCCCAGGTAAGGGAAGATAATCCGGCAATCAGGAAACTTTTATGCACGGATTCACCGATGAGTCCGCCGGCAAAGAACATTACAAGTGCATAAACCACAGTGGGAATCCAAAAATATTTGTCAAGGAAAACCAGTTCAGGAAACTTGCCGAAATCAGCTATTTTCTTAGGATTGTATCCCCTGTTCTTGGGATCAAATATCCAGCCCATATGTGAATACCAGAATCCGCGTTGCACTGGTGAATGTACATCTTCTACAGAATCAGAATGAATGTGATGGTCCCGATGTGTGGCTGCCCACCATAATATGCCCCTCTGTGCCGAACAGGAAGCCATCCATGCCATGATGAATTGTGGTACCCTGGCAAGTTTATAGGTGCGGTGACTAAAATAACGATGATACCCTCCGGTGATGAAAAACATACCGATAAAGTAGTTTATTCCGAAAAGCAGCAGGTATTTCCAGCTGAATGGCAATATAATGACTAGTGTAATAGCCAATATATGAATCAACACATAGAGGTAAAATGTAATAGGTTGTCCCAGTATTCTCATATATTTCTTTGAACAAAGATAACGAAGATTGGCAAAATGTTAAATTAATAAATTCTTTATGTAATTTGCATCAAAATATTTTTAACAAAATATGGAAGAGATAGTAGATCGTACTTATGCCGCACAACAGTTCTTTTTTCAACAAATAAGGGACAAACTGCCCCCGCATATTTCGCTCGTTGATGAAATGGAGGAATTGCTTGAGATCAGTCAGGATAGCGCTTATAGACGGATTCGGGGGGAAAAAGAACTCTCCTTCGGGGAGATGCAAAAGCTTGTTTCTCATTTTGGTGTTTCTGCGGATATTGCATTCAATGCAGCCTCAGAAAATGTGGTCAGTTTTCGGTACAACCCGCTGAACAGCCATACTTTCACTATGAAAGATTACATTACTTCAGCATATGATACGGTAAAGGCTATATCTGATAAATCATCCTGCAAAATGATCTATGCTGCAAAAGATATACCGCTTTTCCATTACTTCATGTTTGATGAGATAGGTGCCTTCAAGATGTTTGTATGGCAAAAAACATTGCTCGGTTTCCCTGAATTTGAGAACAAATATTTTTCACTGGCTGCCGCAGATCCCGAGCTACTTGCGCTTGGCAAAAAATTATTGAAGGAATATAATTTATTCCCTTCTGTGGAGCTATGGAACGAAGAAACCATTAATAGCGTCCTCCGCCAGTTGGAATTTTATTGCGAATCCAGGATATTTGATGATATGCTTGAAGCAAAGATCATCCTTGATAAAATTGAGGAATACGTTGAGCACCTGCGTAAACAAGCCGAACTGGGATATAAGATTGGCCTGGGAACCGACCAGAAAAAACTGGGAAGTTTTGAGATGTACAATAATGAAGTATTCCTTTCGGATAATACCATTCTTGCAACCATGGGTGAAAAAAAGATAACGTTCATCACTCATAATGCACTCAACTTCCTTACCACCACCAACAATAAGTTTTGTGACACTACTCACGAATGGTTTGACAATTTGATAAAACGAAGTAGCCTTATCTCCAGCGTTTCCGAAAAGCAACGCAACCAGTTTTTCAGCAAGATCCAGAACAGGCTGAAACAAACCAGGGAGAAAGTGAAATACATGATCGATTAACTTCATCGAAGGGTATAAAACCCCTCGCTTTTGAAAGAACCATCCAGTCACTATCGATTCATCTGAACATAAAAAAAATTGTAATATTAAATATAAAAATACAACAAAAGAATTAATTAAGTGCCAAAAAATAATAATGGTTTTAAATATTAATCAAAAAAATATTTTACAAAAATGGTTTGATGCATATACAGATATGTATAATGAAGGTGTAAAATATATTAAAACTAATTATATTATTACCAAACATTCGATTAATAGAAATCAAATATTAAATCAGATAAATATTGCAAATAATAA
>CAILMK010000043.1 GCA_903835275.1 uncultured bacterium
CCGTTTGAAATTTATTTACTCCGACAATAATTTTGTCACCATTTTCAATTTCTTTCTGATATTGATAAGCCGAAAGTGCTATTTCCCTTTGGATGTAGCCTTCCTCAACGGCATTGACCGCTCCGCCCATTTCGTCTATCTTATTTATATATCCAAAAGCCAGCCGCTCCAATTGGTCAGTAAGGGCCTCTACATAATAGGAACCACCCAATGGATCCACTGTATCTGTCACACCACTTTCATAAGCGATGGTTTGTTGTGTTCTCAGGGCTAATTGCGCTGCCACTTCAGTAGGAAGGGAAAGAGCCTCATCATATCCATTGGTATGCAGGGATTGTGTACCTCCTAAAACCGCCGCCAATGCCTGTATCGTTACCCTTGATACATTATTAAGGGGTTGTTGTGCCGTTAAGGTGGACCCTCCGGTTTGCGTATGGAAGCGAAGCATCATAGCTTTTTCATCCGTTGCACCAAGCCCTTTCATAATATTAGCCCACATTCTCCTCGCAGCTCTGAATTTGGCTACTTCCTCCAGGAAATTATTATGAGCGTTGAAAAAGAACGACAATCTTTTACCGAATACATTTATATCAAGGCCTTTTTCTATGGCTGCCTTTACATAAGCCTTGCCATTGGCAAGGGTAAATGCGAGTTCCTGCGCTGCTGTACTTCCTGCCTCACGGATGTGATACCCTGAAATAGAGATGGTATTCCATTTTGGCAGGTCTTTGGCGCAGTATTCAAAAATATCCGTAATGATCCTCATGGATGCCTTGGGAGGATATATATAGGTACCCCTTGCAGCATATTCCTTTAAAATATCATTCTGGATAGTCCCGGAAATTTGCGTCAGGTCAGCGCCTTGTTTTTTAGCGAGTGCAATGTACATCGCCAATAATATGGACGCTGTACTATTAATAGTCATGGAAGTTGTGATCTTTTGCAACTCTATACCTGCAAAAAGAATTTCCATATCTTGTAATGAGTCTATTGCAACACCCACTTTCCCTACTTCACCTTCGGATAGATCGTGATCGGAATCATAACCTATTTGCGTAGGAAGGTCAAAGGCAACGGATAAGCCCATGGTGCCTTGTGCCAATAAATAATGATAGCGTTTGTTGGATTCCTCAGCAGTTGAAAATCCGGCATATTGCCTCATCGTCCAGGGTCTTTCACGATACATGGTTTGGTGAACACCCCTTGTGAAGGGAAATTTACCCGCATCACTATGAACACCTTTCCATTCGGTATATATCCGGTCTATTTCAATTCCTGAATCTGTTTTGTGCATCCTGATTTATTAGGGGGTACAAATTTAAAGTAAATAAGCCTTCAAGCTGATAGAAATCAGCTTTGTTTTTAACTATTTTTTCTGTACAGAATTACAACTGTCAAACAGTGTAAGATTTGTCCTTTTTTTTGCTTTGTTTGTTTCGGAATAATTTCTTAAAAGAGATCCAAAGCTTCTCTTTTAAGGTACAAAAGTGCTTTGTAGGATGGAGGGTAATCTTCCTTCATGGAAAATTCAAAGATGACCTTGCTGAGGTCAACGGCGCTGGAACCGGGAGGAATGGTAGCCAATGAAATATTAATCATTTTTATCGTTTCTTCCTTGGCGTATTTTATCATGTTCCATAGTTCCACGGAAATATATAATTGCTGGGACTGGTTATGTTACACTTCAGCGCGTATTTCAGTCAGAAGCGCTGCGTGTAAATTAGATGCTGACATGCCGGGTTCAATCACACGGAGGATCAAATTATTGGCAGACATTCTTTCAAGTAGGATAGTAAGCCTTTCATAAGCAGCGAGACGAATTGGCAATGCCGCCTTCTGGTTGTTGATTTTCATTTCATAAAGCCTTTTGCGGTTTTCATTCGCAAAATACTTGTTCAGAAGAAAGAACACGGTACCAGCTACCAATATGCCGGGAAGCATAAATTTGGTAATCTCCATGAAAAAATCTCCAATACTCATGATTATGAATTAAGTTTGTAAATATTAAATAGGGAACGAATATACATCTTTACTAACGATATTACCAAACAAATATGCGTATACATACAAGGTTTTTTTTAAATTTTAAATCCCGCTGTATTCTGCTCACTACCACTATGTTTTTAATTTCACCGGTTATAAAGCTTTCCGGTCAGACTACGTATGTTCCCCAGAATTCCCCCACGTACGATATTCTTGACCGCATGGAAATAAAATCCGGGAACCTGCGTGACGGACTTTTTCTTGATATAAGCCCGGTAAGACGGGACATGGTAGGTACATATATAAATAGTATAGATACCACAGTGAAATTTACCAAGGCAGATAATTACTGGATAAAATACATGAAATCCGATAACCAGCCTTATTCCGATAGTACTGAGAGGTATGATGCAAAGCATCCCGTGCTTGGATTCTATAAGAGCCAGGCAAATTTATTCCAGGTGGATACAAAAAATTTTCATCTGTACGTGAATCCTGTTTTTGATTTTGAGTATGGGAAGGAAAAAGGCGCTAAAAATTACATGAGTAATAACAGCAAGTATTTTGAAGTAAGGGGAGATATAGATAATAAGATAGGTTTCTATACCTATTTTACCGATAACCAGACCTTTTATCCTTCTTACGTAAAGTATTTTATAAAAGCTAATGATGCGGTTCCCGGACAAGGATTCTGGAAAACATACAAAAGAGGGAATGACTCCACTGGGGCTGACTATATCAGTGCGCGTGGATATATTACCTATTCTCCAACTGAACATATACATATGCAATTCGGTAATGACCGGAATTTTATAGGAAGCGGATACCGCTCCCTGATACTTTCGGATTTTGCAAAGGAATATTTATTCCTGAAAATAAATACACAGATATGGAGATTTAACTA
>CAILMK010000044.1 GCA_903835275.1 uncultured bacterium
CTATGATGATAAGGACGGCAACAAAAAGTATATTACTGAAATTGTTGCCGACCAGGTATTCAGTACCGGCAAACGTGAAAGTTCCGAAGGTGGCACTAATGCAAACTTTACCCCTTCCGGATATGAACGTTATGAAGGTGCAGGCAATAGCTCTGCTTCACAAGAAAAAAGTGCAGTAAAAGCTTCCTCTGCTCCTGAAAATGTACCTATCGATGATGACCTGCCTTTTTGATGAAAAAATGCAGACTCGCAAATAATAATATCCTTGGCAATTTTGGAAGGTGACCCGGGCCTCGGCCTCATTCCTGCATTTGTTATGACCTGGAGTCCTGAAGTAATCTGGGAACTGGCGGGCATTGCCTTTCTTATTGTTTGCTCTGCTTTAATGGCCGGCTCTGAATCAGCGTTTTATTCCCTGAAGAAAAAAGACCTGGCTATGCTTGAAGAAACCAAGGGAAAATCAGGCCTTCTGGTTGTAAAACTCCTCAACGAACCGAAGCAACTGCTTGCTACGATTCTTATTATTAATACCATCATTAATATCTCTGTAGCAATTCTTGCTGCCACAGTGATAAAGGTTTTCATTACCAAAGCTACAGATGGTGAACAGCGCATTATTGAAGTTGTTACCGTTACATTTACCCTTGTTCTGTTTGGCGAAGTGATGCCAAAAATTTATGGTGCCCAATTCAGTACCCGTTTTGCAAAGGCAATGGCCTACCCCATGTTCATTCTTAATAAGGTATTTTATCCGCTTTCATTTTTCCTCACCGGGACAACCGGAATCATTGAACGGAGAATGAGAGGCAAACAAGGTCATGACCTGCACATTGAGGAAATAAAACAAGCCATAGAGATAACCTCTGATGATGCAACCACACAGGATGAGAAAAAAATATTACGGGGCATTATCAGTTTCAGCACCACTTATGTAAAACAAATAATGACTCCGCGTCTGGATGTTATTTCACATGATATAAATACGCCCTTCAGGAAACTGGTAGAATCCATCAATGAAAACAGGTATTCAAGACTGCCTATTTTCCATGATACGCTCGATAACATAGAAGGAATATTATACATCAAGGATATTATTCCTTACCTTAATGAGGCGGATGATTTTAACTGGAGGACCGTTTTGCGCCAGCCGTATTTTGTGCCTGACAGTAAAAAAATCGATGTGCTGCTTGAAGAGTTCCAAATTAAAAAAATGCACCTTGCAATTGTTGTGGATGAGTATGGTGGTACTGCGGGCATCATAAGCATGGAGGATATACTGGAGGAAATTGTAGGTGACATCAATGATGAATTTGATGACGATGAAGTACAATACAGCATACTAGATGAAACCAATGCAGTCTTCAATGGCAAAACATCGCTCAATGATGTAATCAGGATCATGAATCTTGAGGATGATGTATTTGAAATAGTGCGCGGAGAAGCTGAAAGCATAGGAGGCCTGGTTGTGGAAATGGCAGGAAATATCCCTGCTATCGGGGAAACCCATACCTATAACAATTTCCAGTTTACTGTGGAATCAGCGGATCGTAAAAGAGTAAGACGGGTAAAACTCTGCGTTCTTCCACATGATGTTGAAGAAGAAGAACATGGTGTTTAAATTTAATATAAAAAATAAAAATGCGAAGAGGTCTAATTTTCATGTCGGCGTTTGTGGTTTCTTTCATCGTGGTGTATTCGTGGTATTATTACCGTAATATCCAATGGTCAAGCGATGGCTATGTCGCCAATGCCGATACGATAAAACACAGCATCGTAGTACCGAACCCATACCAGCCTTCGCTGCAAAAGAATATTATTTATTCCGCGGGAATCATATCTGCCCTTAACAAATCAAAAATTGAATATACCATTGGTGCAAAAAATATTTTCAGCAATGTTTTGAATGATGGTATAAGCACTCTGTTTAGTGGAATATATTCAGCATCTGCAGTAGATAAACTTGGTGAGGAAACAGCCGGTAAATTTCCGAGGCATCCTCCCCTGAAATTTGAAAACATAAAGGATGGCGAAAAAATGCTTTTCGCTTATGTATACCGCAATATTGAATTGCCTCCTGCCTTCCTTGAAAATAACAAAGGAATTAGTTTTGGCACTAAGAAAGTAAGGTCCATCATGTACAACGGACTTGGAAATACTGCCAATACCCGTTTTTACATGAGCAGGGATGGAAAGGAATTTGCCCTGTGTATTCCGGTCAGCAAAGATGAAGACGCATACTGGTTTCATAAGGATTCCCTTCAGAGTATATCTGATGCATGGCTTGATATGAAGGAACTCCTTACCACGGACCATGTACATGTTATTACCCAGGGACAGGAAGTACTGATTCCCGAGTTGGATCTCTTCCTCGAAAAAACATACACGCACGATGAAATGCAATCTTTTTTCAGTCTTAGCCCCAATGATTACAAACTTGTTGATGACCGTATAAAACTTAAAACCACTACTTCCGGACACGTTGGAAACAAGGAAATAGCGGCTGTTAACCACTATGAATTCGGGCCATCTTCTTTCTTTTGTATACGGCGGAAATCTGCGTCCTTTCCCTATATCGGTATTCTTCTGCACAGCCCGGATATTCTGGTTCAGTCTGCAAGATAATTTCTGAAAATCCCGTTTTTCCGGACATGCAAGGCTACTGTTCTTTTTGTACCTTTGCACTTCATAAAATTTTTTATAAAGATGAGAATTGCCATTGTAGGTGCCACAGGTTTGGTAGGGAGAAAGATGCTCGAGGTTCTTGATGAATCCGGCTTGAATATTAGTGAATTAATCCCCGTGGCATCAGAAAAATCCAAGGGAACTTTAATACAGTTCCAAGGGAAGGAATACGTTGTATGCACCTTGGCGGAAGGCATTTTGGCAAAGCCTGATGTGGCACTATTTTCAGCAGGTGGAAGCATCTCGCTGGAATGGGCTCCTAAATTCGCGGAAGCAGGAATCCCTGTTATTGACAATTCATCCGCATGGAGAATGCACGAAGATATTAAACTGGTAGTACCGGAAATTAATGCAAACCAATTAACTACTGACGACAAGATCATTGCAAACCCCAATTGCTCCACTATACAATTAGTAATGGTTTTGAATCCTTTACATAAAAAATACGGACTGAAAAGAGTGGTTGTTTCCACGTACCAGAGCATCACAGGAACCGGTGCAAAGGCAGTGGCACAATTTGAAGCCGAACGCAATGGCACGACCCCGGAAATGGTTTACCACTACCCTATTGATAAAAACTGCATTCCCCAGTGTGATTCCTTTACAGATAACGGATATACCAAGGAGGAATTGAAAGTAGTGAATGAAACCCGCAAGATACTAGGCATTCCGGATCTGCGAGTAACCGCTACTGCAGTGCGCGTACCTGTGGTGGGCGGACACTCGGAATCAGTAAACCTTGAATTTGATAATGATTTTGACCTGGAGGAAGTTCGTACTATCCTCAGTAATACAAAGGGAGTAATCCTGCAGGACGATCCCGAAACTTTCTCATATCCTATGCCACTATTGGCACATAACAAGGATGAAGTTTTTGTGGGACGCATCCGCCGCGATTTTTCCAATCCCAACTCTTTAAACCTATGGATCGTTGCAGATAACCTGCGCAAAGGTGCCGCGACTAATGCGGTGCAGATACTGGAGTATTTGCAGGAGTCTATCCTTGTTTAGCAAAAACAGTTAAAGCGTGATAAAGGAATGAAGGTAGATTTCGCAAATTTCTTTGCATCGCCGCGGCCTATATCAGGTGCCTTATCCTGTCAATCTTTAAATCTCAAAATCCCTGTCTGCCGACAGGCAGGGGCTATTCAGACAATATAAAAAGAGAAAGCCTCCCAAATGGGAGGCTTTCTCTTTTTATGCATTTATCATGCTTTATTTTAAGAGGGTAATACTACCCGAGTATTTGTATTTCTTACCTTCCAGGGAAACAGCTTCCACACGGTAGACGTAAACCCCTTCCTGGCACGGTGCGCCAAGGTAGGTTCCATCCCATCCTGCGGTGAGGTCCGTGGTGGAATATAATAATTCACCCCAGCGGGAGAATACTTCCAAACGGTAGGAACTGTAATTGGCAACCACCGGTGAGAACTTCTCATTCACGATCGTGCGTTCATTATACAAATGGTTCGGTGTAAAGGCATTCGGGATGAATACGATCAGCTCCGGACGGATGTCTATATAATTGGTACGGATCGTTTCCGCTTCGCAATTGTACTGCGGGTTCTTCACCCATAATTTCACTGTATAGAATCCTGTATCCGCGTAGGTATGGACAAAGCTTTCCTCACGGGTATCGGAAGTTGTTCCGTCCCCGAAGTCCCATCTGTGAACCAAATCCCCGCGCGTCAGCTTCGGATCATTGATCGTGGTGGAATCATTAAAGGTGATATTCGGAAGCGTGATCGTTGTATAGAATGGCACGGCATCAAACCAAGGGCGAGGCGTAGCGTAGACCTTTACGTATGCCTGAGTATCCTTGGTGGCACTGCAACCATTGGTAGCAGTAACGCGCACCTTTACATTATAGGTTTGGGTGACATCGGAATGGTAGGTATGTGATGGTTCTCCTACATTATTGCCATTAGAGTCATTATCCCCGAAGTCCCATACCCACTGGTTTGCTACGCTTCCATCAGCTACGGCTGTGGTTGCCCTGAGGTGTGCAGTCAGCGGGGAGCATCCGCTGAGGTCGAATCCGGAAATAGTCACTACCGGAAGCGGATTGATAGTAACCTGTATGACATCATGTGGTACACTACATACTGTTGGCTGACTAAGGAAGACGGTAGAATCTGCCTTTAACGTTACTGTAAATACTGTCTGGGTGCCATTGGGAACAATGGTTACATGAGTCGGATCATTCGGATCAACAGTTTGTTGGTAAGCAGGATTTGTCGGCCAGATTAATTTGAGTGGAGCGCCCCTATAGGTGGCTCTTCCATGAACTTCTATGTTCTGTCCGGCACATACTGATTGCGGGCCGCCGATGATTTCCACATGAGGAGTATCATCTATCTGTATCGCGAAGTTGCTTTCGGCAAAACAACCGTTCTTATCAAAGTAGGTGGCACGAACGCTATCAATACCGAAGCCAACTACACCCGGATTGAAATACGGGCTGCTTGTCAATGCGTTCGGCAAGGTAGGATCCAACATGGTGAAGCCTACTCCCGGAGGGGTAGCCTGCAACTTGGTAGGTCCGGCGCCTACACAGATCGGCGGATTGGTACCCAATGAAATGGTAGGATTGCTATTGACGTGGATCATTACGGTATCTGTTTTAGGGCAACGGTGCCCCGGATGGGATACTTCATATACTACATAGTGGTCACCGGGACCTGCAATAGCAGGATGGAATATATATTGTCCCCCAGGTGTAAGTTCCAGCGCACCCGATGGCGTGCTTCCGCTCGGATCCAAATACCAGCGTGGACTAAATCCTGAAAGATTACCATCTCCCATATCTATGTCAGCAGCAAAATACTCGCAGGATTTCTTATCAGGACCAGCATTCGGGCTAAGAACCCTGTAAACGGTGATATTCAGGTCAGCACTATTGGAACAGGCCGATGCGGAGGATTTATTTATATAGGTATACGTAAATGTTTTCACCCCATCGCCACCTGCCTGTGGATCATTCTGGTAGAATTTATCTTTCGTAACAGCAGGTCC
>CAILMK010000045.1 GCA_903835275.1 uncultured bacterium
CCCGGAAAAGCGACCAACCGTACAGTGGTAACTTTTGTCGGGGAACCCAACGCTGTTATAGAAGCCGCCTATCTTGCCATCAAAAAAGCTGCTGAGTTGATTGATATGAGCAAGCACAGCGGAGAGCATCCACGCATGGGAGCCACTGATGTATGTCCGCTTATTCCCATTGCCAATATCAGCATGGAGGAAACAGCTGAATACGCTAAGAAACTTGGCGAACGTGTGGGCAAGGATTTAAATATTCCTGTATTTCTGTATGAAGCTGCCCAGACCAATCCTGACCGTAAAAACCTTGCCGTTATCCGCGAAGGCGAATATGAAGGACTTGAACGTAAATTGCAGCAAGCGGAATGGAAACCTGATTACGGAAAAGCTGTTTTCAATGCGCGTTCGGGTGCCAGCGTAATAGGTGCGCGCGACTTTCTTATTGCTTTCAATGTAAACCTGAATACAAAATCCACACGCATAGCAAATGCTATCGCCTTTGACGTTCGGGAACAGGGCCGTGTTAAAAGAAAAGGGCATCCGTTAACCGGAGAAATTGAACTGGATGCAGAAGGAAATCCGATACGTATTGCAGGAAAATTAAAATCCGTAAAAGCCATTGGCTGGTATATTGAAGAATATGGTATTGCGCAGATCTCCATGAACCTGACGAATGTAAATCATACTTCTGTGCACCTCGCATTTGAGGAGGTAAGCAATTCCGCTACAAGTCGCGGGGTTCGCGTAACTGGCTCGGAAATAGTAGGCATGGTTCCTAAAAAAGTTTTGATTGATGCAGGCGAATATTTTCTTGCGAAACAAAAACGTTCCCTCGGAATTTCAGAGGAAGAAGTGATTCAAATTGCTATAAAATCCCTTGGGCTGGATGACATTTCAAAATTCAATCCGCAGGAACGCGTAATAGAATACATGTTGGAAAGTGGAAATCAATATCCGTTAAATAAACTGAGCATTCGCGAATTTGCAAACGTTACTGCATCTGAATCCCCAGCACCTGGAGGTGGTTCCATCTCTGCGTACGTAGGCGCTTTAGGCAGCAGCCTGATGGCCATGGTGGCGAACCTTTCAGCGAACAAACGCGGCTGGGAAGACCAGGTGGAATACTTTTCCAAGGTAGCACATGAAGGACAAAAAATAAAAGATGCCTTACTACGATTGGTTGATGAGGATACCCAGGCATTCGATAAAGTAATGCAGGCATTCGGAATGCCGAAGGAAACTGATGAGGACAAGGCAAAACGAAAAGCAGCAATTCAGGCTGCTAATACTTTTGCTGCTGAAGTTCCATTACGTGTGATGCAAACAGCTTTTTCTGCATTCCCGTTGATTAAGGAAATGGTAGAGGAAGGGAATCAGAATTCCATCTCTGATGGAGCTGTTGGAGCACTATGTACCAGAACTGCAATAGAGGGTGCATATATGAATATCCGGGTAAATGTCAGCGGACTTTCTGATGCAAAAGTGAAGGAAGAATTACTGCAAAAAGCGAATGATATTCTTGCCAAGGCAAAGACGCATGAAAAAGAAATTATTGATTTTGTTTTGACAAAGATATAATACCCCTCCCCAACCCTCCCCTTAAAGGGAGGGAGTAAAGCTCGCGCGAGTCTTTAGTGCAACGATGACTCGTGTGGAAAGGATGGAAAAGAGTCTTCAGACTCCGGCAGTTTGGATAGTCTGAAAGATTATCAAATCAATTAACCCAATGACTTATTCTCCCACCCCATCAATAATTATTTCCGAAGACGGATCACATACATTGTATGTGGAGGCATTGGATGAACATTATCATTCAACACATGGGGCAATTCAGGAATCCAATCATGTTTTCATTGAAGCTGGATTGAAACAGCTGGATAATTCATTGAATGAAATTAAGATATTTGAAGTTGGATTCGGCACAGGACTGAATGCCTTTTTAAGTCTGCTTTATGCTGAAGAAAATAAAAAACATATTTATTATTATTCTGTTGAACTTTATCCTTTATCCCTGGAGATTGCAGAGAAATTAAATTATGCGAATATTCTTGCACCTGACAAACTGGATTTGTTTTTAAAATTACATTCATCTAAGTGGAATAAAGAAGTAAAAATATCAGAGCATTTCACATTAAATAAACAATCAATTTCATTAGAGAATATTAATATCACCGATAAATTCAATCTCATTTATTTTGATGCATTCGCGCCGGAAAAACAATCTGAATTATGGACGGCAGATATTTTCAAAAAGATGCATGACATGCTTCTTCCAAATGGCATTTTGACTACCTATTGCGCAAAGGGGCAAGTCCGCCGCAATATGATCGAAGCTGGATTTACTGTAGAACGAATACCGGGTCCACCTGGAAAAAGAGAGATGATGAGAGCCTTTAAAAAATTTCGGATTTCGGATTGACGCTTTCGTTCGCCACGGCGAATGAGAACAAAAAATGGAAGTATATTCTACACCGAAGGTGTAATTTCCCCTCCTGTTTTTAGGAGGGGTGCCCGAAGGCTGGGGTGGCCTGAACGCGCAAGTGGACGCAGGCTAAAGCGACAATGAAGTAATAAATTCCATCACCCTCTCACTTGCCCAGTTCTTTTTCCCGCTAACAGGGAAACCAACATGCCCCCCATTCTTTGGTGTTTCTAAAAACACATTCGGATTGATAATTGCTTCTTCAGTTGGGAAACAATTGTTTCCCAGAAACGGATCATTAAGTGCGTTAACAATCAGCGTCGGTATTTTAATATTGGGAATGTACGGACGTGAACTTGCGCGCGCATAGTAATCATACACATCCTTAAAGCCAAACATAGGCGCCGTAAATATCTGGTCAAACTGGAAAAAGTTTTTGATGTGTTCAAACTGACTCAGATCAAACGTTCCCGGATGTAATTTTTCCTTAGCGTTAAATTTATCCCTGAAGGATTTCAGAAAGCGATCCATGTAAATACTGCGTGATGGTTTGGCCAGTTGTACTGCCCCGCTTTCCAAATCCACAGGAGCGGAAAAAACTATTGCTGAACTGATAATTGAATTGATATTATCGCCTTGTTCTCCCAGGTACTTCAGGGTAATATTTCCACCAATACTGAAACTGATTAGAACAATTTCATAGTATTCATCGGAGGCAACAACATGTTGCAAAACTTCGTGAAGATCATCAGTGAAGCCACTGTGATAAAATGTTTTTTTACGATTTAATTCACCCGAGCAGGAACGTAAATTCCAGCATAATGTGTCGTACCCCTTGCTACTCATGTCGAGTGCCATTCGTAACATATAGGTGGAAGTAGAGCAACCCTCCAGTCCATGGGTGATTAAAGCAAGTTTTTTATTCCCTTTTTTTATCCAGTCAAGATCGAGAAAATCACCATCACTGGTATCAATGCGTTCCCTTGTATACGGATTTTTATTCCCGGAATAAAACACAGACGGAATAATGGTTTGCAGATGCCCATTGAACAAATAAAAAGGAGCTTGATATTGTGAATCTATAAGAGGCATGCTATCTGATTTCAAATTTAAACCCGATCTTCTCCAATTCTTCAAAAAAAGCCGGAAAAGATTTTTTAACTGCTTTTGGATTTTCTATTTTTATATTGGGATATTTTACAGCCAGCAAGGAAAAACCCATTACAAGACGATGATCGTTGTATGTATTTAACAAAACAGAAATATCGTGATTTAAAAATTCACCGTTGTAAAAAAGAGAATTATCATCCATTTCAATATTTATTCCAAGTTTGAATAATTCAGTTTTAAGAGACAATTCGCGATCCGTTTCCTTAAATTTTAATGTTTTGGTACCTGAAATATTAAACGGCAC
>CAILMK010000046.1 GCA_903835275.1 uncultured bacterium
AACCTAAAAAGGAAGCTGAGGCAGTTAAGGAAAGTCCAAAGCAAACTCCTGTTACTACAGAAGCAGCACCGACAACTGAACCTTCTACTACCAGTCAGCCTGTAAATGAAGAACCGGCAACAATTAATGAAGCGCCTGTTGAGGAACATGTAACTCCTGCGCCACCGGTTGTTAAGCATACATCTACTGAATACGTAAAGATTGTTAGTGAACCTGAAAGCGGATTTTATGTTATAGCCGGATGCTTTACCATGAAATCAAACGCTGTTCGATTTGTAAAGACTCTAAAAACAAAAGGATACCAGCCGGAGCTTATTCACAATAATGAAAGCATGTTCCGCGTTTCATATAAAATGGATTCAGATAGCATAACCGCAGATTCATACCTTAAGGAGATCAGAGAAAAAGGTGATGAAGAGGCCTGGTTGCTGCATGTGAACTAAGCAATACAAGATATGATCATTGAAATATCATCACTCACTACCCCTTCAGTTTCTTCCGATCATTCTTTTTCCCCGTTTATTCAAATTATCAATAATCAGAAATAATAAATATGATATTATTACAAGCCGCTACGGCAGCTGCCGATACCGCGAAAGCAGCCCAACCATTAGTAAGTAAGGATGGATTAACACTGTGGTACCTCATCGAACAGGGTGGATGGATCATGGTTCCTATTGTGATACTACTTCTCGGCGCCATTTATATTTTCGTTGAAAGATTTATCACCATTCAAAGGGCGTCCAGGGTAGATGTGAATTTCATGAATGAAATCCAGGAGCTGGTTCAGGAAGGAAAAATTGATGCTGCACGTGCGCGTTGCAAAGCTGCAGATACTCCGGTTGCAAGAATGCTCGATAAAGGTCTTCGCAAAATTGGTAAACCGATTGATGATATTGAAAAAGCACTGGAAAGTGCCGGTAAAATGGAAGTGTATAAACTGGAAAGGAATCTTTCCATTCTCGGAACAATATCTGGTATAGCCCCAATGTTTGGTTTCGTAGGTACCATTGCAGGTGTTATAAGGATATTCTATGAAATAGCTCAGGCCAACGATATTAGTATCGGTATTGTATCAAAAGGATTGTATGAAAAAATGATCACCAGTGCCGCAGGTCTTGTGGTGGGTATCATTGCTCACATAGGGTATCATTATCTTCTCCTTAAAATTGACAAGGAGATATATAAAATGGAATCAAACGCTATTGGATTTATAGACCTGTTACAAGAACCGACGCTATGAACTTCAGAAGACGGCCACGCATTGCTTCGGAGGTAAGTACCTCTTCGCTGAACGATATCATGTTCTTCCTGCTATTGTTTTTCCTTATAACGAGCACAATGGTGAACCCGAATATGATTAAGCTTACCCAGCCAAAGGCTACTAATAAGGTTGTGGTAACAAAAAACGTAACGGTATCCATTGATTCCCTGGGGAATTACTCCATCAATAAAGTAAAAACTTCACTGGAGGATTTACCTTCTGCCATCAATGCGGGATTAACCAAATTGAAGAGCGAAACGAAACAGGATCCTGTTTTAATTGTGAATGCAGACCGTTCGGTGAAATGGGATAATGTGGTGAAAATTATTGTTATTGGTAAAAAATTAAATGCCAAGGTAATGGCAGCCACCCAAAAGGAATAATTCCCGCTCTTTAAATTGAAAATCATTTAAAGAAAAGGCAGAATTTATGAACAGGAATATAAAATATCAGCTGGTTTTAAGAGATGCGAGGGATTCCGCAAGGGATCGGCAAACGCGCATCAAGGCACTGTCTGTTACAGTGCTGACGGCTGCTTTATTGTTCATATTGGCTTTCTGGTTCAAGTTCCCGAAAATTGATCCGCCTCTTCCTGAATCTCCCGCCACCATTGATATTGATTTAACTAATATAGCCTATGTTCCGGCTCCTGTGCGGGAAATAGCATCTTCCGGTGGAAGCCAGAGTACAGAACTCGGGAACCAGGAAAGTGCCAAAAGTGAAAGCAAAAGTGTAAAGGAAGGATCAGAAGAGCCTTCCAAATCTGATAATACACCAACTCCTCCAACGCCTCCCGCAAATTCAGGTGATCTTGAAAAAGATCCTGATGCTCCTGCAACACATCAGAGACTTACTCACAGCGATAATACATCTGCCAATACAGATGCAAGTCCTACCAAAACAGAGGAAACAAAGGCAGCAGTAACTCCTGCAAGGACATTTGACAGCAAGAACGCTTTTACAAAAAGCAAAGGACACAACGGAACTGCTGCTGATGGCGGAACATCCAAGGGTACCGGTGGTTCTTCCAATGGTGATGAAGGAAAGCCAAACGGCGATCCCAATTCCCACAATAAAAATGGAAATGGAAACGGCAATGGTACCGGAACAGGGATAGGTGATGGAATAGGGTATGACTTGGGTGGCAGAAGCAAGATCAATATACCGATGCCAAATGCAAACTTTCAGAAGAATGGTAAAGTCGTTGTTGAAATAACTGTAGATAGGAATGGCAAGGTTTTAAAAGCGCGCGGCGGTATCCGTGGGTCTACTATAACAGATGATGACCTGGTCACTAAATGCGAGGCAGCTGCCATGAAGGCAACCTTCTCTCCCAAGCCGGATGCTCCCGAGCAACAGTTCGGACATATTACCTTTAACTTCAAGGTTAAGTAATTTTTTTGTAGGTCATGATAGATCATGACCTACACCATGCGGAACAAAACTCATGGCACACTGATTACACAGATTACACTGATAATTTTTTGTAATTGATTTCTGACATGGGATGCTAAAATCAATAGCTCCGGATTTGCTCGGAAACTGCTGTCAGCTCCGATAAACCGCATATTTTATCTTGCCATATAGTGATCGAAAAGCTTTAATTTTGATTAATAAATAAATTTAACCATGAAAAAAATCTTATATCTTATCTTTATCAGTAATATCCTTTTGTATTCATGTACCAAAAAAGATAATACTGCAACAGCTAATAATGCATTAGGGAACTACTCAAGTGCTATTCAATTAAACAAGGGCAGTTACTGGGTTTATGATAACGGAGATAGCGTCTGGATGAGCAATGATACCGTTATAAAAGGAATTACTTACCGGATAAGGCGAGCAACACGTCTTCCTGAAGAACTACTTCGTGATTCCTCAGGATTCATAATCAGCTATAATGAAGGAGATTATATTTTCTCGGCTACAAAATTGAAAGATACCATTTGGAAAATGGGATCAAATTATTCAGTAATGACAAGTCCGAATACTATGATCACAGTTCCCGCCGGTACTTTTAAATCAGTAGCTAACAGGTGCGATTTCAGCATTACATTCTATCAATTTACTGAGAGGGATTATTCCCCGGGAATAGGAATTATAAGGCAAAAAATTGATTTTGAGACCGGTGGTGCTCCCGGTGGAAAAATTTGGGAAGAAAAATTGGTGCGTTATAAGATTCAATAAGATATCATGGCTATTCAAAATATTAATTTCAAACTGAAATGTCCGCCTTATAAGGATAGATTATTGACGGATTTCAAAATGTCTGCAATTATAGCCGGGATTGGTGCTGCATGCACTACCTATTCTTTAGGTAAGTTAGATGGAATTATAATAGCCGCAATTTCCCTGGGAATAAGTTACATAAATCAACTTAAATGGTCTTTTACTGCCCTTGAAAGCATACAAACGGATTCCATTGGAGTGCACATGAAATTTTACGAAAAGGACGATTTATATTCTGCCACTATAAGCTGGGACAAATTGGAAATGGATAAAAGTAATTCATTTACAATTACACCGAGAAGAAAAATACAGTTGAATGAAGGTGATGAAAATGTTGTTGCATTTTTTGGTTGGAAAAAGGACCATTATTTATCCAATGATCAGGTAGATTCCTTGTTCCGCCAATTGGAAGAATTAAAATCCAGTCATTTGCAAAATGTAACTTTGTAAATGTAGTAGGGGTTATTCTTCATGACTGATGATAAATCCGCATGTTTTATAACCAATGAACCAAATCCAGCATTATTTTTGTTAGCTGTTAGTATATATGAAAAAATATTTTTTTCTTCTTGTCTTTTTATTGGGCGTGCAAGGCGTGCAAGGCGCTGTGCTCCTGATAGAGATGAATGAGAGCCAGACGAATCACCTGAAGGCGTATGGCATTGCCTATTGGGTGCTTGCCAAGAACCAGAGTGTTGACTGGTTGCTGAATTACGAAGGTGGTTCTTTTGCCACTGCATTTTCATCCCCAATAGAAAAGGAATGTCTGATAAGAGGCGTTAGTTATAAGATTATTGCTGATGCCCAATATGATAAGATCAAGGCTGATATAGCCGTTCCGGAAGTCAACATGGATGTGGTGAAATTGGATAAGGCACCCAAGGTGGCTGTCTATTCACCAAAGAATAAGCGTCCGTGGGATGATGCTGTTACGCTTGCCATGACGTATGCCGAAATACCATATGACATCATCTATGATGACGATATTATGCAGGGCAAGCTTCCATTGTACGATTGGGTGCATTTGCACCACGAGGACTTTACCGGACAATACGGTAAGTTTTGGGTGGGCTACAGGAATGAACCTTGGTACAAGGCAGATGTTGCCGAAAATGAAGGCATAGCCAAACGCTGGGGATTTGCGAAGGTGTCACAGTTGAAGCTTGCAGTGGTGAAGAAATTGCAGGAGTTCCTGGCAGGAGGTGGGTATTTATTTGCCATGTGTACTGCTACGGATACGTACGATGTTGCCCTTGCCGCTGATGGGCTGGATATCTGCGAGAGTATGTTTGACGGCGATCCGATGGATAAAACGGCAGGTTCCAAGCTGGACTATTCAAAAACGCTGGCGTTTACAAATTTTACTTTGGTAACTGAACCAACGGAAGTGGAGTTTTCCAGTATAGACGTTCCTCCCACACGGATGATGCAAATGAATGAAAGCAATGACTATTTTACTTTGTTTGATTACTCTGCCAAGTGGGATCAGATTCCTGCTATGTTATGCCAGAATCATACCCGTATTATAAAGGGTTTCATGGGACAGACAACTGCTTTCCGTAAACAATATATTAAGCCTTCCGTGCTGATCATGGGTGAAAATAAATCCATGAACGAAGCCAAGTATATTCATGGAGAATATGGAAAAGGCATGTGGACATTTTACGGTGGTCACGATCCTGAAGATTACCAGCACATGGTTTATGAACCACCGACAGACCTGAACCTCCATCCCAATAGCCCGGGATATCGACTGATCCTGAATAATGTCCTTTTCCCTGCTGCTAAGAAACAGAAAAGGAAGACCTAGGGAAATAATGAATATCGAATATTGAAGTATAAAAAAATGCCCGCTTTCATTAAGCGGGCATTTTTTATTGATAAATCTTCCCAGTGACTACTCATGGAATTTAATGGCTGATAATATCGTTAGTCGTTTCATATAGTTCTAAAATGAAATTATTTCCAGGAGTTTTCTTTTTTACAATTTTTATATCAGTGCAAGTCTCTGTTTCCGCCCAGGATATGCCGGGGATGAAAATGGATAGCCCTGCAGCAACTGTTGAAAAAAAGGATTCCACCAAAGGAATTGAAATGTCTTCTCATAGCGGATTATCTTTGAACTTATCTATGGAGAGGGATGGATCAGGGTCAAGTTGGCAGCCCGATAATTCTCCCATGTATATGTACATGTGGATGCCGAATGGTTGGAAACTGATGTTGCATTTTGGAGTTTTTGTCAGATATGCTTCTGAAAACATTAACAATAAAGTCAAGCAAGGTGCCGCAAGTCAGTTGTCGGTACCTAATTGGGAAATGTTTGCAGCAAATCATAAAGTTGGTAAAAAAGGATTGTTTAGTTTCAGAATAATGTTTTCTCTTGATCCAATAACAGTAGGAGGGCAGGGTTATCCCTTGCTATTCCAGACGGGAGAGTCATGGCATGGGAAAGCACTTGTTGACAGGCAACATCCGCATGATCTCCTTAGCGAACTTTCATTGGCATATAGTTATGCCATTACTAAAAACTCCGATGCTTATGTGTATGCAGGTCTTCCGGGAGAACCTGCACTTGGTTCACCCGCCTTTATGCATCGTCCATCTTCACTGGATATTCCTGATGCACCTATTGCTCATCACTGGCAGGATGGAACGCATATAACATTTGGGGTAGTGACTTTTGGTTATAGATATAAAAATATAAAAATTGAAGCTTCTGATTTTACCGGCAGGGAGCCTGATGAAAACAGGTATAATATAGATATGCCGAAATTTGATTCATATAGTTTCAAGCTTTCAGCAAATATATCAAACTCCCTTGCATTGGCCGCATCATACGGTATAGTACATAGCCCGGAAGCGCTGGAGCCAAATGTAAACGTTGCAAGAACAACTTTTTCGGCATTACATAATATTGCCTTTCTGAAAAAACCATTTTGTCGTCCACGTTTATTTGGGGGATGAACCAATATAAATCTACAACATCATCTACGGGATATCCGTCCAATTCTTTTTTATTCGAATCAAACCTTCAAACAAAAGGCTTTTCTGTTTTTACACGAATTGAATCAGTTCAAAAATCATTCGGAGAATTGCAAATTCCGGTAGCAAATGAAAATAAGAACAACCTCATAAATTCCTTTTCACTTGGGATTTCAAAATATCTAAGCAAGAATAAATATTTCTGGATGGATCTGGGGGTTATGGGATATTTGTATTCGATCAACCCTGAACTTATGGATTATTATGGCAAAAGTCCTGTCTCTGCAGAGGTGTTTCTCAGAATTATTCCGCCAAGAATGTACGTGAACAAATCAATAGATCAAGATATGCCCGGGATGAAAATGTGATGTCAAAATATGCGGTTTCTTATTTCATTTTTTGTCTTCTTAATAACTGAGCATTTGCTGCTACGAGCAGCGTACTGCACGTCATCAGTACTGCGCCGACAGCAGGAGAGAGGAGAATATCATATTTGTAAAGCACTCCCGCTGCCAAAGGGATTGCAATGATATTATATCCTGCAGCTATCCATAAATTCTGTATCATTTTGGAGTATGTAGCCTTCCCGAATTTTATTAATGACAGGACATCCATTGGATTACTATTCACAAGTATTATATCAGCTGTTTCTGCAGCAATATCTGTCCCGGAACCGATGGCAATGCCCACATCAGCCTGTGCCAGTGCAGGAGCATCATTTACGCCGTCTCCGGTCATGGCGACGA
>CAILMK010000047.1 GCA_903835275.1 uncultured bacterium
AGCATCTAAAGCGGACAAAATTCAGTCGCTTTAGATGCTTTTTTGTTGTTGGTGCTATATTTTAAATACAACATCCCACCCCACCCCCCTTCAAAGGGGGAATTCCAACTTTTAGCCATTTGTGATGATACTTGGTCTTTAATTTTTCATTGGAGAAATAATTAAATAAATTCATAGAAATAATCAAAGTGAACGAGCGATTCCCCCTTTGAAGGGGGCCGGGGGGATGTTTGAGTAACTTAATGTTATTGTGTAAAACCCCGTCGCTTTGGATGTTTGGATTAAAGTTTATAGAGAATTCATTTTCCTCGCTCATCAGATATACGGGCAAGGTTCCTGCTGAATGACAACTTAATAAATTTGGAAGGTAATTGATGCCTGTTAACTGATCACTGTTTCAGCGCGACTGGTTTAGAAATATTCAGCTTCATTAGCTGATCAAGGGTAACGAAGGTATATCCCTGAGCTCTAAGGTCTTTAATGAATTTAGGCAGTGCCTCTGCGGTATGGACTCCCCTGCCATTGGCATGAAAAATAAGAATATCACCCGGTCGTGTAGCGCTGTCAATTTCATTTTCAAGCATATTACAACTGATGTTCTTATCAGGATCACCACTTGCGTATGTCCAGTGAACCACCTGCAAACCCATTTCTTCAACCGTTTTCAGGCTTCTTTCATCATAATTCCCGGCAGGGAAACGAAAATATTTCGGCGTTTTTCCTGTGATCCATTTGATCATCTTCTGGTTTTTATCCACTTCTTTGTAAAATTTACCCGCAGGCAATTTTTCCATGTGCTGGATATGATTCAGGGAATGATTCTCAAATTCAAAGAAAGAATAGTTTTTGATCTTTTTGAGGTCTTCCCTGTTGCGGTAGGCAAATTTCCCGGTCAGGAAAAAAGTCGCAGGGATTTTATTGGCAGTAAGGAAATCGACGATATTGCAATCCAGGTAGGAGGCGTGTTTATTTTCGCAGCCGTCAAATGTAAGTGCAATTACTTTCTTTTCGGTATTGACGTGCGTAACCACCTGAGCCCTTAGCAAAGAGAACATCATTAACAGAAAAAATAAGATAAATCTACCCCGGTGCATTTTATTGAATAGTGCAAATCTCCAACCATAATCTGAATTTAAAAAATCCTTCATCGAAAATGTGGGTAAATACAGATATTTGTGGATAATTTTAATTGCGTGAATACCTTTCTCCTAGATACTTTGCCCCCTACCCCCCTAAAGGGGGAAGCACTCCGTGCATTTAGCGATGGGCGAAAGTCCCCTTTAGGGTTCGCCGCAGCGAATAGGGGTCATTGCAGGCTTAAATCAAAACTAAATTAATATTTACAAATTACTAAAAGCAAAGATTAAACTATGGAATTACTTGGCCCCGGCTCACGTGTAAAACACAAAGAATTTGGAGATGGTGTGGTGGTGAATTCACGCACATCTTCCTATGATATCGTATTTATTAATTTCGGAAGAAAGGAGATCAGCCATACCAGTTTGCTGGATGTAATTGAATCTGAGGAACCGCTTGATGACCTCGTCAGTCTGGTGGAAGTGGAACGCAGCCTTACCCGTATCCTACAAAAATGGAGCGATGTGCAGGAAACTGTTCCCCTCGGCCAGAAATGGACCGGCGGTATGCTACTCATGCAACCTGCTGATAGAAACCTCAAGCCCAAGGAAATCCCGATTGAAACATTTTTCCATAAGATCGTGATGCTTCGCGACCGTCTTCGTACCCTGGAACAAAGGGTCAATGCCAGTGGCCTGAACGATGAGGAAAAAGTAAGCATTCAACAATACATAACGCGCTGCTATGGAAGCTTAACTACTTTCAATGTACTTTTCAAACAACCGGAACATTATTTTACAGGTGAAAAAGGAAGCGGGGAATAAATCGATGTGATAATGTGATTCCGCTTAAGCGGATGCTAATGTGATAATGAAGCTCGGATAAGAGATGATATGATGATGAAGTAAGATGGTAAGAACTATATTTTACTATATAAAGATATCACGACATTACCTACTACCGGATAATAACTTTATTCCACCAGACCTGTTTATCGGAGTTTACCTTTAGCAAATACATTCCGGAAGGCTGTCTTGAATAATCCAGATCGGGCGTGCCGATGAGGTTTTTATTGGTGGAAATCAATGTGCTGTTCATGGAATAAAGGGCGGCATCACACGGTGTATTATCAGGAAGTGTAAGCGTAAATTTACCGTTGGATGGATTCGGGAATAATTTGATTGCTCCTTCCGGTGATTTTTGTTTTTCGATGCCTACATACGGGATTGTCCCCATTACAGCACGGATCATGGGTGCGCCATGTATATCTATATTCTGTTGCCAGTTTCCTGCCACATTATAATACAAATGCGGATTTGCCTGACCATTGCTGATCTCATCATAATTCTTGTCCAGTCCAACATTCAGTACAAAATCAATGCTCTGCTGCCAGCCAATATAGAATGTTCCTGTCAGTGCGATCGGGGAATCCAACGGGAAATAAATATAATCATTCGGCCAGTTCAAATAGAAAGAATTGGCATTATTCAGTTGCCATGCAATTACATCCCTGGTCCGCCCTGGAGGATTCACCAGATCTATAGATCGCCATACTATAAGGTTAAAGTTATACGAACTAATATCCAGTTCGCTTTGATTAAAATGAATCAATATACCCTGGAGTACATCATCTTTTAAAGGCGTAAACTCTACAGCCATTTGCCCGCTTTGTGAATTGGTAAGGCCTACTCCAGCCTCTGCAGAACCATCATCATAGGCATAAATATCAGTCAGGGTTTGTTTGCGTAAAGCCCTGTCATTTCCTGTAAACATATCTCCTCCCTTGGCAGGGTTAATGGAATCCATTGTAAGGAAACTAAGCGTTTGCAGGGTCAGGGGATGGATCAGAGAAACATTTTTAGTTCCATTGGTCCTGACGGTGGAATCCTTGAAGGTTTTTGAAGTAAGCGGAAAAATATTCTGTGAATTTATAAACGAAGAAAACGGGTAGGTATTCGGAACACCAGCCGTGCTGAAGATGGACTTTACTATGGAATTAAAATTCGTGTTTATGTTATTGCTATCGGTACCATTGTTTCGGACAGATCCGTAAATATTCTTTGCAATATTACCAATAAAACCGGTCGCGTCATTAAGCAAATGAGTAGCGGGTACCAGGTAATAGGTTGCCAAAAGTGGCGTTGGCATTTTCTGCAGGGCAATATCGTTTATAAGCGTGTCCTTTTTCCGCTGTCTATCCAGCCAGACATAGTCAATATGCCAGTGATTAAGATTTCCACTTGGGTTTGCGTAATTATTGAACCTGAATTGGAATCCCTTATAAAAAAAGGTGTCATTAACCCGGAATATAGCAAGCTTAAAATTTGGCGGGGTAAGTATGCTATCACCGAGTCCAGTCATTGCCCACATGTGCTTCCAGGCGTATTCCTGATTATTATTTGAATCAAGGACAGGAAAACCTGATGTATCAACAAGAGGATATTTGAATTCCAAAACGAGGGTATCCTCTTCCTTTGGTGCTACTCCCAAACCCCAGGGCTGGTAATAGAAACTGAAATATACGGATGTATCCGTTTTGCTGATAGTACCCAAATCAATCGGGCGGCTTGTAAGGGTATCGCAGGGTTCGGAAGTATGCCTGATGGAAAAAGGATCATAGGGCTTCCCCTCTTCATTAAGCCCGTCAAACGTAGCAACGCCTATACTCGGGGCAGAATCTGTCATGGTGCAATTAACAAAAACCTTATGGTCAAGCCAAAGTGTATCATAAGGGTTTATTCCGTGAAAACTTGAATCTATGAATAACTTATCCGCATAGGAAAAATCGTCAAAAAAAGGCAATTGCATGGTATCAAGAGGCGCCTTGCTCATGGGCTTCATTTGCTGCAATTTCAGGTATTGCTCGCGTTGTGCCTCATTATCGTGCAAAGGCACTACAACTATACCTGGTTTTTGCGCCTTTGCCAATATTGCCGTCAAAAGCAAAAAAGCCAATACAAGTGTTCTTTTCATGCTTATTATCATTCGCAAAAACTTAAAACTGATTTATCCTGCATTTATTGTAATTACCTGCAAATTAACCAAAGATTTTTGAATTATAGTGAAAACGTTATGATGTAATAGCGTAATAAAGATTTTCCATTCGCCGCGGCGAATTTAAGATTTTGAAAATCTCATCTCTGGCAATCCCGCACGTGCGGTACTGGATGACAATGATTGACGTTTATCGCTTTCTATCCCTTGTCCTTTAAAATTTAATAGCCGAATCTTGTTTTCAGCCGCATCATGTATTTTTCCACAAATACCCATGAAAGTATGGCTAATAAAAATGTGGCGGCGAGATAAAAGGGTGTGTTGACAAGAACTGAATGCTCCTGATAGGGAAAGGCCAAATGAAAATACTGAAACACCTGTCTGAAAATTTCAGGAACAAAAACGTGATACAGGTAAATTCCATAGCTGATCCGTCCGGTAAATAGAACGACCTTGTGTTCAATTATTTTTTGAAAGAATCCGGTAAACGGTATATGGCTTGCCCTGCCTACGATCCAGAAGCATATCATTGAGCAGAAAAAACGCTCGAATACTGTCCTTGCTTCCGGTGCTCCTGATTTGCGCCCCAGATACGTGGTAATGGCAAAGACAAAAAAAACGCAAAGCCACAGGATCCTGTTTTCAAGTATTCTCAATAGTTTTTCCCTATGGTATAATGCAAGGTAGGATAAAAGTGCGCCGGCACCAAAGGCATCCATGGCGCAGGGAGTAAGTGAGTAAAATATATTGCCGCTGAAACCTGCAAAGTATAAACATATCCTGGTAATAAGTCCTGAAAATATCAGTAGCAAAATGGCAGGAAGAATGTATTTGCGTTTTAGGAAAAGTATCAGGAACGGAAAGAAAATATAAAATTGTTCTTCTACTGCCAGTGACCAGAAATGTCCGAAGTGACCGTAATTATTTCCCGGCAAAAAAATGTAAATATTCATGGAATAGCTAACGAGCCATAAAAATAATTCCCTGCAACGGTCAAAATTCATCAACCAGAATATCCCGACGGTCAGAAAATAGATGGGAAATATTCTCAATATGCGCCGTATGTAAAATTGACGCAGGGATTTCCATGGTTTGCTTTTTTGAATTTCATCGGCGTCTTTTATCCTAAGTAAAATGGAGGTTATCAGGTATCCGCTCAATACAAAAAAGAGGTTTACTCCAGCTGATCCGAAAGGGATATAACTCATGAAGCTGTATTGCATCCAGTGGCAAATTATCACTGCAAATACAGCAAAGAACCGCAACCCGTCCAATTGAATGGCGTGTCCGGGAGTTCGAATTGTTTTTTCCATGGTTTTTTAGTATTTATTTTAAGAAAATGGTTCAAAAAGGCACAGACTTTTCTCCTTGCCATAAATCGGTGTTATATGGCACAAAAGAGTAAGGGACATTAAAGTCCTTCTTTTAAATTTCGCTAGGTTTTAAGAGAGAATCAGGTTATCGTTTTCATATAGTCTTTGTTTTGTATTAAGACGTGATGCAACAAATTTAGGTTGCCTGAAAAAACTAAATATTAATTTCCTGCCAATAGGTACAATAATACCGTGAGCGGGTACGTTTTTACCATTTACTGTAAAAATGATACCTGAAATAATTGGGTTTTCTTTCATTTTCCAACTTTCCTTGTCATCCCCCTAGCCCCCTGTCAAAGGGGGAATGCGCTGCGCGCCGAGCTCCAAATCTAAAATCTAAAATCTAAAATCCCTTATCTTTGTTTTATGAAAAATGCGTTTTTGCTTTTGGCACTGCTCCTATCCCACCCTCTTATCAGTATGGCGGATAATGACGGCAGGAAGGATTCATTCGATGTAAAAAAATACACCCTTACACTGGATGTTTCGGATTTTAAGACCAAACAGGTAAAGGGTATGACGGATATTGCCTTTACATCTGCTATGAATAATCTTTCCGTGCTTCGCCTTGACTTTTTCCGTCTCACAGTGGATTCCGTTCAAAGTAATGGGAAGAATCTTGTGTATGCTTATAATGATTCTCTATTGCATGTTACCTTAAATTCACCCATACAAAAAAATGACAGCGGGCATATACAGGTATTTTACCACGGAAAACCTGCTGTGGATAAAGGTGGTTTCGGCGGGCTTGTACTCAGTGATACTTCCATAGACGGTGGCTACGCATATGTTCTGGGTGTAAGTTTTAATTTTATTCCGCATACATTTGGCAGGGGATGGTTCCCTTGCGTGGATAATTTTACAGACAAGGCCCTTTATGAATTTTACATTACAACAAAATCCAATCACAAGGCATTCTGCAACGGCTTACTGCTCGATTCCTCTGTAAATACCAATGGAACCAAGCTTTGGCACTGGAGAATGAACCAGCCCATCGTGCCTTACCTTGCTGCTATTGCCGCGGCTAATTACTTTACAGTAACACAGGATTATAATGGGTTGCAGCATTCCCTCAAACTTATATGCGCTATGCCATCGTATGATCATTCTACTTTTACGAAAGGTTTTGCCCTATTTAATGCAGCCCTTGCGGGATTTGAAAAAGATTACGGATTGTATCGCTTTGACCGCGTTGGCTATTTCGGAATGCCTTTTAACTTAGGTGCCATGGAAAGTGCCAGCAATATCGGCTTGCCTAATATAATATACACGGATCCGCGCTATCGGGATACATGGGCGCACGAACTTTCACATCATTGGTGGGGCGACCTGATGACCTGTGCCAGCGCGGAAGAAATGTGGCTTAATGAAGGCTGGGCTGATTTTTCGGAAAGCATTTTTGAAGAGAACACACTCGGGCATATCGCCTATGTAAATTATGCACGCGCCAATCATTATAATGTGGTGGCTAATTCCTTTATTGATGATAAGGGATTCAGGGCATTAAGTCCGATGCCGCAGCAATATACCTACGGAACGACTATTTATAGAAAAGGTGGTGATGCAGCGCACACACTCAGGGCTATGCTAGGCGATTCACAATTCTTTATTTCCACAAAAGCATTTCTGGATTCCTTTGCTTTCAAGAGTGCCACCTCTGAGGATTTCAGAAAATCCCTGATCCTTTCATCAGGAAAAGATTCCATAGTAAACAGCTTCTTTAATAACTGGATTTATAGTCCCGGATTGCCGCATTTTTCAATGGATTCATCGGGTATCAGTAACAATGGGAACGGCACGTATTCCATCAATGCAAATATGCGTCAGAAGCAATGGCACTCCCCTGCCCTGTGTAGGAATGTTCCATTACAGGTTTCCGCATTTGATTCCAACTGGAAGAGAACGGATGTATCCTTCATTGCCGGTGGAAACAATACAAATTTTACTACGAACCTCAACTTCCAACCTGTTTTCATTGCACTGAATATTGAGAACCAGATCATGGATGCCACCACCAAGGAATATAAGATTGTCCTGTCAAAAAACAATTACACTTATGCAGAGGAAATGCTGACATTACCCAATGTTTCAGGAGTAGATTCTGCCCTTGTTTTTGTGGAGCATCACTGGGTAGGTCCCGATCATGGAAATCCCCCACCGGGAACGCGCATATCCACCGAAAGATACTGGACCATTGATGGTATATGGAAGGATGGATTTACTGCGACTGCAACCATTAGTTACAATGGTGCTTCCATTGCCAGCGGAGGACTGGATAGTATTTTGATGGCAGGTTTGCCTGAAGATAGTGTGCGCTTGCTGTACCGTCCAAATGCACAAAGCGATTGGTTGGAATACAATAATTATAAAAAGATCATTGGAAACATACATGACCACCAGGGGACGATTACCATTAACAATCTAAAAAAAGGGGACTACACTTTTGGTAGTTCCTACATTGCACGAATGGGGATCGATGAAAAAAAGCCGCTCGCCGGAGCGGGGATCAGCATCTACCCCAATCCGGCAAAAGAGTACATCACGATAAAAAACAATGAAAATATTTCTATAAAAAGAATCAGTATCTACGATTTGAAAGGCACAGAACTTGAATTCATAAATACCCCCATCGGAAATGAATATAAGTTCAATACTGGGTTGCTTGCTTCAGGGGCTTATGTAGTGAAAGTGATTACGGCGAAGGGGAGTTTTGAGAAGAAGATTGTTGTGGGGAAGTGATTTATTAGGTGATCAACGAAGCAACAAATCGTAAATTATTTCACCATTCTCAGCATTTTCGGAATATCACTAATGGTGACGATGCCCATGAGTTTTTCATTGGGTTTTCCTGTGTTGGTAATGAGGATTGAATCGAGTATTTTACCGGAATTTTCGTACTCCTTGAATTTTGCCAGGGCGCTGAAAACATTCTCATCCTTTTTCAGGAAGCAATAATTTTCCTTTCGTTCCGCGAAAGTGATTACCTTACTAATGTGAGTATCATTCAGGCTGAATACATCTTCGTGTGATGAAGCGCCCAGCCAGCGGCTGACGGTATCGGTGGTAAGCAATCCGATAAAGACTAAATTTTTATACAAAGGCAATTGAGAAAACGAATACTCGTACATCAGTTTTAATGCCTTGCCCACAGATTCCTCCACATCCATCTGGAAGACATCCTTTTTGAAAGCCGGCAATAATTTAGGCGGATTATAGAGAGCGTTTTCAATTTTCAGGATCAGTTCCACACAGGCTTCATTGGGTTCGGCTATCACCATTCCGTCGGCGCGCTCGTGAACTATGGCATTGCGCAGGTCACCCAACTGGCGCAGATCTTCGCGGTATTCATTCACCACCCTGTTCTTGCGGCTGAGATCACGGACCATATCATAAAAACGCGAGGAAGCATCACCTTGCAGGTCCTTGCGGAGTTTTTGTTCTATGCTTGCAAAGCTTTCGAGGAATTTTTCGGAATTTTTCATTCGGGTTTGATGAAGTTTATTTTTTTCTCCCAGGGCCTGCTGATGAGATGCAAAAGTTTATAAAAATCCCTGTCAAGCTTTACAAAATTCATTTCGGTAACATCTATGATGAGAATTGCCTTATTGGTCTGTGCCTTGAAATATTTCATGTAACTGTGCTGGATATCCATGAGGTAGCTATCCTCTATATCCAGTTCAAAAGGCCTTCCCCGGTTGTAAATATTTGTTTGCAGATTCGGTATGGAATTGTGCAGGTATACGATCAGGTCGGGGCGTTCAATTTGCCTGTAAAAAGTTTCGAATAACTGGTAATACAGACGGAACTGATCGTCTTTTAAATTATTCTGGGCAAACACCAGTGATTTGTCAAACAAATAATCGGCAACAAAAAAAGGATGAAACATATCCTTCTTCCCCAGCCTTTGCTGCAACTGGTTGAATCGCTCCACAAGGAAGCTAATTTCAAGCGGGAAAGCGTATTGCTCGGGATCGTAGTAAAATTTTTCAAGAAAAGAATTTTCAGTGAATTCCTCCAGGACCAGCTCAGCAGAATATGTTTCAGAAATCAGGCAGGCAAGTGTTGTTTTACCCACGCCGATATTGCCTTCAATGGCTATATAATTATAGGGCAATTTGTCCGGAACAATCATTACCTGGTGTATTCTTTTACTTCGCCCTCATCGGTACATTCATCAAGCATTTGTACGGTGCTTTTACCTGTAACGGGGTGTACCCATTGGGGACTTATTTCCACCAAAGGTACTAAACTAAATCTTCGTTCCGGCAGGTACGGATGGGGAATTTTTAATCTTTCTGAATCCATGACGATATCATCTATATAAAGAATATCGATATCAATGATGCGCGGGCCCCATTTTTGTTCGCGGATGCGCCCCATTTCGGTTTCTATTTCCAGTAAGGTTTCAAGTAATTCTAATGGTTCTTTGTCCGTCTGTATAAGAAGCGCCTGGTTGAGGAAATCGGGTTGTTCTTCTATGCCCCATGCCGCGGTGGAATAGATCGAAGAAAGATTGATAATATTTCCGGCTTTTTCATGGATAAGATGGATCGCAGTATCGAGGTTTTCCTCCCTGTCACCCATATTTCCACCGATAAGTAATGCGGCTTTTTTTTCTGTCATTTAATCCCAGGTAATGGTTTTTACATTGACAAATTCATGGATGCCTGCTTCGGAAAGTTCACGCCCGTATCCTGAATGTTTTACCCCGCCGAAAGGCAATGTAGCATCAGATTTTACCATTGAATTCAAAAATACGGATCCTGAATCAATTCTCCTTGAAAATGCCATGGCTTTTTCCTTGTCTTTAGTCCACAGGGATGCACCAAGCCCGAAATTGGTATCATTGGCAATCCGCAAGGCATCCTCATCATTTTCAGCAATGAAAACGGATGCACAGGGACCAAAAACCTCCTCGCTGTAGGCAGGCGAATTCTTGGGGATATTTATCAATACAGTTGGCTTGAAAAAATTACCCTTTGAATTGATGCGAGTGCCTCCAGTCAGGATTTTAGCACCCATTGTTACAGATTTCTGTATTTGTTTTTCGAGAGTATCCAGCAGGTCCGGACGCGCAAGGGGCCCAATATTTGTTTTTCCTTCAAATGGATCACCAACGCTGAGGGCTTCAACCTTTTCAATAAAAACAGATAAGAATTTATTGGCGATATTTTTATGAAGGATAAATCTTTTTGCAGCAATACAACTCTGACCGCAATTTTGCATACGCGCCTTTACCCCGGTTTCCGCAGCATTTTCTATATCAGCATCCTCAAGGACAATAAAAGGATCACTGCCTCCAAGCTCTAAAACAGAGCGCTTTATTGCCTTGCCTGCTATGCATGCCACTGCTCCGCCCGCGCGTTCGCTTCCGGTGAGGGAAACTCCCTTTACACCTTTAAAATTGATAACATTATCACTCTGTTCGTGACTGATAAATAAATTGGTAAAAACACCCTCCGGAAATCCTGATTGTTTAAAGATTTTCTCCAGGTTTTCTGCACAACCGGGTACGTTTTCAGCGTGTTTCAGGACAACTACATTGCCAGCCATAATTGCCGGAACAGCACAGCGGAATACCTGCCAAAACGGAAAATTCCACGGCATTATTATGTAAATAACTCCCAGTGGATCGTGGCTTATATAACTTTCCTTATGCTGGGTGGGAATAAATTTTTTGATCAGGAATTTTTCCGCGTTTTCAGCGTAATATTTACATGCAGTGGTGGATTTTTCCACTTCGGCTATGGCTTCAGCATAAGGCTTGCCCATTTCCTGTGAAATGGTGCGTGCATATTCATCTTTTGCGGCAAGAGTAATGTCAATAACATTTAACATCAGCTTTGACCGCTCTGCAAATGAGGTCAGCTTCCAGGATTCGAATGCTTTGGCGGCACTATCAAGTTTAGAATAGAGCTGTATATCCGTAAGGGTGTCATATTTCTTTATATATTCCTGTGTAGCAGGGTTTATTGATTGATACATCTGTTTTCAATTTTGTTCGCGATTACAATCTGATTTAACGAACGTAAGTGCAAAAAAGTTTATTACTGGGGAATCTTGAAAGATTATAGTTGTATTTAATAATATTTCAGAGTGCACTTACATTACCAGATCACAACTCTATCCTTTTCAGGCCTCCATAGCGGACTTCCTTCCTTGATTCCGAATGCATCGTAAAATTCCGGAATATTACTCAGGGGACCGTTCACACGGAGCATAGCGGGTGCATGTACATCCGTGAGGATTTGGTTGGCAAGGCGTTCCTTTCTTTGTTCTATCATCCAGCCGAGGGCATACCCAAGGAAATATCTTTGTATGGGAGTTAAGCCGCCAATTTTTTCTCCTTTTTTATAAGCTTCCGTCTTCTTAAAAGCATCCAATCCGATGACGATACCGCCCAAATCAGCAATGTTTTCTCCGAGTGTAGCCTTGCCGTTAACGTGCATGCTATCCAGTACCATGTACTTGTTAAATTGGTCAACATACTTTTTGGTTTGCGCGTCAAATTTCGCGGCGTCTTCTTTGGTCCACCAGTTATGAAGGTTGCCCTTGTCATCGTACTGCCTTCCTTCATCATCAAATCCGTGGGTAATTTCATGCCCAATGGTAGATCCCCCTGCGTATCCATATACCAGGGCATCATCCAGTTCATCATCCTTGAATCCCGGTACCGCAAATGCAGCTGCCGGAAGCACAATTTCATTATTGGATGGATTGTAATAGGCATTATATTCCTGTGGATTCATGTCCCACTCCTGCCTGTTTACCGGCTTGCCCAGTTTTTTCAGGCTGTAATTGAACCAGAAATTATTTACATTTATTGCATTGAGCACAAATGCCTGTTTGCCTATCTCCATTCCTGTAAAATCCTTCCATTTATCAGGGTAACCGATCTTTTTGGTAACCGTACTAAGTTTTTGCAATGCCTTTACTTTTGTTTCCTGGCTCATCCATGGTAGATTTTGCAAATGCTCCTTGTATGTGGATAGAATGGCATTCACCAGGTCCTCGTATCTTTTTTTCGTTTTAGCAGGGAAATATTCCTTTACAAATTCTTTTCCGAGCAATTCCCCGATGGCCTCATTTTCATAATCAATCACCCTTTTCCAGCGCGGCTTTTGTGTTTTTGCCCCGGTTAAAACAGTGCCATAAAAATTGAAATGATCCTTGTCGAATTCACCGCCGAGTTTATTGGCAAAATCATTGACCAAATGCCATTTTAAATAATTTTTCCACTGGTCAAGAGGAATCGATTTAAGTGTCTTATCGAAATGAGCGAAAAATTCCGGCTGCCCCACGATGATGCTGTCTGCAGAAGTTACTCCCACATCCTTTAAAAAGTCATTCCAGTTAAAGGAAGGCGTAAGCTTATTCAACTCAGCGATGGACATTTTATGATAATTCTTGTATGGATCGCGCAGGTCTTCCAGTTTACGGGAAGCGGAGGCAAGTTCCATTTCAAGGCTGATCACCTCATCACCTTTGCCTGCTTCCTGCCCGATGAGAGGCATGATTGCATGAAGATAATCGGCGTACTTTTCCCTGATATTTTTTGTACGGTTATCGTTATTGAAATAATAATCGCGGTTAGGCAAGCCAAGTCCGCCTTGCGATAAATGCAAAGCCATTACAGAGCTGTTCTTTTCATCCTGGCTCACATCCAGGGAAAATCCGGCGCCAACTCCAAACGTATGCAAATGAGCCAATACCTCTGTAAGGCCGTTAATATCCTTGATGCCGTCAATATTTTTAAGTTCATTTTCCAATGGCTTTATTCCCGCCTTGTCAATAGTAGCAGAATCCATTGCACTCGCATAAAGGTCACCAATTCGCTGTTCGGTACTGTTTTTTTCCGCATTGGTTTTGGCAGCGGCATCCTCGCTGATCTTGCGAAGGTTTATATAGAGTTCATCCTTTACGAGATTAGCAATTCCCCACCGGCTTTCACTTTCAGGAATAGGATTTTTGTTGAACCATCCTCCATTGGCATACAGGTAAAAATCCTTGCCGGGAATAATACTCGTATCCAGGTTTGCCCGGAGAATATCAGGTTTTTCATTCTTAACCTTATTATTACAGGAGCTGATTAATGCCGCTGACAATAAGAACGCGGATAATTTTAATACCTTCATTGTTTTGAATTGAATGGCAAATGTAACAAATTTTATCCGCCGAGGCGGACTAATCATGAAATCCTAATTCCTAAATATAAATGTAGCCGGATATTCCCGGAAATAAAATTCCAATTGTGAAATACGAAACTCCGGAAGCATTTGTTACTTTTGAAGAAAAAAATGAGAATACTTTTATCTAAATACAGGACTTTAGACCTTAATGCAAAGGCAAATATCCTTGCAGTAACCATGGTATTGAATGTAGTTAGTTTTTATTTTATGTTCATGGTTACGCTTATTCATCCCTGGATGTTTTTTTCAGTGGTTGGGGTTCTGGCACTCATTTTCTGGGGCATCATTTCATATTTCATGCCCGGTATGGGATGGGGTAAAAAAGGCTTCATGGATCTGATAATTATTGCTCCTACAATGGCAATGTTATTAATCTGGTTAAATTTTCTCACTGCATATTTGAATTCTTCCAAAGAA
>CAILMK010000048.1 GCA_903835275.1 uncultured bacterium
TTACATTTTGCCAAGGCCCATTCCTTATAAGGGAGCCATTTTAAATACCATTGCAGCGCAGTTTCTGGAAATGACGAAGAATATTGTTCCTAACTGGCTGCTGGACGTTCCTGACGGCAGGGTTTCCGTAGGAATAAAATGCGAAACCTATCCTGTTGAAATGGTGATTCGCGGGTATTTGTGCGGACATGCACTCAGGCAATACAGTGCCGGGAAAAGAGAACTTTGCGGCGTAGCCATGCCGGATGGAATGAAACCTTACGAGGCATTTCCCCAACCAATTATTACCCCTACCACCAAAGCGCACGAAGGACACGATGAGGATATTTCCAGGGAAGAAATATTAAGCAGGGGACTGATTTCCAAAGAGGAATATGAAATGCTGGAAAATTATACCCGGAAACTGTATGCCAAAGGCGCAGAATACGCCGCAGGGCGCGGACTCATCCTCGCGGATACCAAATATGAATTTGGAAAACATAATGGACAGATAACCCTCATTGACGAAATACATACCCCGGATTCCTCCCGGTATTTTTATCAGGAAGGCTTTGAAGAAAGCAAAAACAAGGGCGAAACCCCGAAGCAGCTTTCCAAGGAGTTTGTACGGGAATGGCTGATGGCAAATGGATTCCAGGGGCTTGAGGGACAAAAAATTCCTGAAATGACCGATGCCGTTGTGGAGATGATCAGCGGTAGGTACATAGAATTATTCGAGGCAGTAACAGGAACAAAATTTAATCTCTCCATTGCCTCGGAAACGAGTGAATTACAGGAAAAAATAGAAAAATCACTCAAAAAATTAGCCTGATTAGGCAATTATCCATTACTTTGCATAAATAATAATTAATAAACTGCTAAATATGAAAAGAGCATTATTTACAATTGGACTTTCTTTAATAGGCTTGGTTGGAGCACATGCTCAGTCAGTAAGCACTTGGGCGGGAAATTCAACAAGCCCTCCTCCAAGCGGAGGTGCAAGACTTTCAAGCAAGATCACAGCCCCATGGGGAATTGCAAAGGATTCCACCAAGGGATATATTTGGATTTCTTCTGATACATTCGGACTCGGTTCTATTATAATGATTGATCCTGTAGGCAACAAGACATATACCCGTGTTGGTGGAGGAACATCCCCTGTTACAGGTTTTATGGATGGATCTGCTACTAGTGCGGAAATGGGGCAGGTTCAGGGTATTGTTGTTTTCAGGGATACTATTTATTTCTGTGATTATGGAAATAATGCCATTCGTAAAGTAAGTAAGTTTGTAAGCATAGGTAGCTCCCAGGCGGTAAAAACCATTGCAGGTGGCGGCGGAAATCTTGGCAGCCAGGCGGGTGCAGCTGATACTGCCGATGGACAAGGATACGGAGTGAAAGGCGCATATTTTAATGGCCCTTCAGGCATGGGTATAAATCCTATTACCGGTGACCTCATTGTGGCAGACCAGTTTAATAGCTGTATCCGTGGTGTACATATTGGCAAGAATAATTACGGTAAAACCTTCCTGATTGCAGGTCGTAAACTGGGATCAGGCGCTATAGACGGAGCTCCTACCAGTGCTGCCAAATTCAATAGTCCGGAGGGATTATGGGTGGATGCAAACGGAGATATCTATGTTGTTCAAAATGGATTTTTGAAAATCAGGAAAATACCATTTGATAAAACAACCGGTAAATACGATAAGAGTACAAGTACTATTGATTTAGCTACATCCATAGCTACGGGTATAGAGCAATGTAGCATGAACTGTCTTTTGAAGGCAACTACCGCTACCGGCGGAACTACTTTTTACTTCACAAATGGCAGTTCAGTTATTGCAAATGATCTTTCCGGTACCGGAAAAACAACTTTGGTTGCCGGTTATCCCGGCTCAACCTGGGATATGGGTGGAGATTCATCCGGCTTTAAGGATGGTCCGGGTAAGTCTGCTTTATTTAACAGAGCTTTTTCAATGCTGGATATCAGCACTAGCACCAATAAATATATTTTGGTGGCAGATCACGATAATAACCGCATCCGTCAAATTGACCTGAAAGGCATTTTCATGGGTGTTGAAGATCAAACACCGGTTGCCAAGGGCGAAGGTTTCAAGGTATATCCTAATCCTGCCAGCGATATGGTTACTATTGAAAACTTTGATATTCCTACAGGTACCACTACCAACATTACAGTATATGATATGACCGGCAAAGTAATGTACGGTGCCATCAATGACTTTATGGGTAGATTCCATGTGGAATTGAATGGCTTCCCTAAAGGTGTTTATATTTTAAAAGTACAAAACGATCATGTGAACTTCACTTCCAAAATTATAGTGAATCACTAAGATTTATATTGAATACAATCAACAGCCCCGCCGAATACGCGGGGCTGTTTTGTTTTAGGGAACCCAGACCTCACCCTATTCGCCGCGGCGTCCCTCTCCCAAGGAGAGGGACTTTTAACTCAGTGCTTTTCAAATGACTTTGAGCTGCTCCCCTCTCCTTGGGAGAGGGGCAGGGGTGAGGTCCAGTTAATTATTTTTATGTAATTTGCATCCTTATGCAGGCATGGAAAAAAGCCCCGCTCCTCAGGATTGCATTTCCGTTTGTAATGGGGATCACCTGCGCGATGAATTTCACATTTATCGGTGCAGGAATAGCTCTTCTTATTTCGGGATTTTTTCTTCTGGCTTTTCTTGTAAACCATCGCCTCTTTCATAGGGCAGGGTATCAGTACAGGTGGCTTCCCGGTGTACTTGCCACGATTGCCATTTTCTTTGCCGGGTATGCGCTTACCCTTGGCAGGGAATTAAACCATCGTCCCGATTTTTTTGCGAAGGATCTTTACAAGTCGGAATTCATACAATATCGTTTAAGCGAACCCATCCAGGAAAAAGAAAAAACATACAAGTGCATTGCCGAAGTCCAAAGCCTCATCTATAAAAAAGGTACGGATAGCACCCATTGGATCAGGGAAAATGTAAGCGGAAAAGTAATGCTCTATTTTGCAAAATCACCCAAAACTGCGGCATTAAAATACGGCGATATTATACTTGGGACCTCCATGCCTGCTGCACCCTTTGGTCCGCGCAATCCGGGAGAGTTTGATATGCGTTCCTATCTTGCTTTCAAAAATATTTATCATACGTGTTACCTGAAGGATGAAGACCTGATTCTTACAGGAAAAAACAGCGCTAACTCTCTGTGGAGACTGATGTTTTCCACGCGTGAAAAATGGAGTAAATATTTTGAGGAAAACATCCCCGGATCCGATGAACAGGCTATTGCAAAAGCATTGGTGCTGGGTGATGAATCAACCATTTCCCAGGAGGTAATCAATGACTATGCAGCTTCAGGCACACTTCATATTTTATCGGTTTCCGGATTACACATCGGAGTGATCTTTTATATGCTTAATCTATTGCTTGGATTTTTAAAATCGTCGCGGACAGGCAGGATCAGCCGAATGCTGATCATTCTTTTTCTACTGTGGGGATACGCCTTCCTTACGGGACTTTCACCGGCTGTTTGCCGCTCGGTAGCCATGTTCAGTTTTGTAATTATTGGCACTGACCTCCGGAGGATAAGCAGTATTTACAATTCCATAGCGGCATCCGTTTTAGTGCTGCTTGTCATAGATCCTTTCATGCTGGCACAGGAAGGATTCCAGCTTTCCTATATTGCATTAATCGGCATCGTACTATTGCAACCCCATATCTACAAATGGTGGAAAATTGAGGAGAATGTTCCGTCAAAACACTTGAGTTTTTTTCAAAAATATTCCCAACAATCCCTGCGCTTTTTGTGGGGCATGACCTCCGTTTCCATAGCGGCGCAACTGGCGGTTTTCCCGATCGGGCTTTTGTATTTTAACCGTTTCCCGATCTATTTTTTAGTGACTAATTTGCTCGTCATTCCACTTTCAAGTATTATACTTATTGCAGGGTGTTTATTCCTGCTGATTCATATTTGCCATCTCAGTTTTTTATATGCTTTCGGAGGTAAAATTATTTATTCGTCCATTCACTTTATGAACTGGTTTGTCAGGGTGGAACACGGCATTCCTTACTCACAAACCAATGGAATTTATATTACAACGGGTGAATGTTTGCTCATCTATTTTGTGATTTTCACACTCTGTTTTGCTTTTATTTTCAGGTATAAAAACCAGTTGAAAATGGCGCTCATAGCCTGTTTATGTTTCCTGGCCGAAAGAGCGGTCTCGAAAACAATTGCCTTTCCAAAAAATGAATTGATCATCCATAGTATAAACAGGAGCCTTGCCATCACTGTAAAAGAGCAAAATAAGATATTCCTCATAGGAGATTCATCCATTATTAATGATAAAAATAAAATAGCGTATTACATAAAAAAGTACAGCTATATAAATTTTATTACTGATAAGAATTTTGAAATCCTGAATATGGATTCCAATTTTTCCATCCGGAATAATACGAGTTGCCTGATGCCTCATCTTCTTCAATTCGGAAAAAAAAGAATAGTTGTTTTTGATAAAAAAACATCCATCAAAAAAATAGATTCCAATACGGTGGCGGATGTTATCATCCTGCACGATAATCCAAAGATCCATATAGATGAATTGCTTAAAATAATGCAAGTAAAACGTATCGTCATCAATGCCACCAATAGTGCAATGAATACCGAAAAATGGGAAAACGAATGCATACAAAATTTTATTCCTTACACAATACTGCAAAAAGATAATAGCTTTGCACTGAATTAATACCAGCCATGCAATATATACTTACCAATAAAAAAGGCTCCATACTTGAGATCATCCTGAACCGTCCGGATAAAAGAAACGCGCTCAACAGCGAATTTGTCACTGAACTGAGGAACGCTTTTTCGGAGGCAAATGATGATGATTCCATCCGTATTATTATCCTGAAAGGAAACGGAAAGGCGTTCAGTGCCGGGGCCGACCTGGAATATCTGCAAAAACTGCAAAACAATTCCTACGAGGAGAACCTCGCCGATTCCTCACATTTGATGGAGCTTTTCAAAAGCATGTATTTCCATAAAAAAATTATTATCGCACAGGTGGAAGGGCATGCGCTTGCCGGTGGCTGCGGACTAGCAACGGTATGCGATTTTGTATTCTCTGTTCCGGAGGCGTTTTTCGGCTATACAGAGGTAAAGATTGGTTTTATTCCTGCCATTGTCATGTTCTTTCTTCTCAGGAAAACCAATGAAAACAAGGCAAGGGAATTGATGCTCACGGGAAAATTAATTGATGCTAATTACGCACAGACTTCCGGACTGGTCTATAAGGTCGTTGCACCTGAAGCTATAGAAAATGAAGTTTTTGAATTCGCTCAAAAACTCGCCACAGAAACCTCCGCTGAAGCAGTGGCCCTTACCCGGAAAATGATCGCTGAAATACAATCCATGGAAACAAGCGAGGCCCTGCTCTATGCCGCCTCTCAAAATGCCACCGCCCGTGCCACCACTGATTGCAAAAAAGGCATTGCAGCGTTTTTGAGCAAGGAAGATATTAAATGGTAGTGTAGGGGCGAAACCTCGGGATTTTGGTCGCTCGGAACAACGGAGTCTGAAGACTCCTTTCCATCCATTCCGCGCGAGTCTCCGCTTCGCTCAAGACTCGCGCGAGCCGATTATTTTTACATATTTCAGTATTTTTTCTGTGGTCTGTGGATCGTCGTCCGTGGTCTATTCCGTTTTTCTTACCTTTGCACTAACTTTTATGGAGAATATTAAACGCTATACGGTTACTGCTGCCTTGCCTTATGCCAATGGGCCTGTTCATATAGGGCATCTGGCAGGTTGCTACCTGCCTTCGGATATTTATGTGCGTTATCTGCGCTCACGGGGCAGGGATGTGCTTTTCCTCTGCGGATCAGATGAGCACGGGGTAGGTATTTCCATCAAGGCGCAGCAGGAAGGCATTACTCCGCGTGAACTGGTGGATAAATACCACCAATTGATGAAGGATTCTTTCCATGATTTCGGAATTTCCTTTGATGTGTACAGCCGGACTTCCTCTCCTGTTCATTTTGAAACGGCGCAGGATTTTTTCAAAGTTTTATACGATAAAAATAAGTTTATAAAGAAAGTCAGCCGCCAGGCGTATGATGCCAAGTTCAAACAATTCCTTGCTGACCGCTATATACTCGGGACTTGTCCCAATTGCGGCTATGATAAAGCCTATGGCGACCAGTGCGAAAACTGCGGCACTTCCCTTGATGCAAATGATCTGATAAATCCACATTCAGCATTGAGTGGAGAAACGCCCGAAATGCGCGAAACCGAACACTGGTACCTGCCACTTCAGGATTACCAGGAATGGCTGCAAAAATGGATACTGGAAGATCATAAGGAATGGAAAAATAATGTGAGCGGTCAGTGCCGTTCATGGCTCAATCAGGGCCTTGCGGAACGTGCCGTAACCCGTGATCTTGATTGGGGTATTCCGGTGCCGCTGCCTGAAGCGAAAGGTAAGGTACTCTATGTTTGGTTTGATGCACCCATCGGATATATTTCCGCAGCAAAGGAATGGTCAGCCAATACAGGAAAAGACTGGCAGCCCTATTGGAAAGATAAAGACAGTAGATTGATCCATTTCATCGGTAAGGATAATATCGTTTTCCATTGCGTGGTATTTCCTTCCATGTTAAAGGCACATGGGGAATTTATCCTTCCGGATAATGTTCCTGCTAATGAGTTTTTGAATATTGAAGGAGATAAAATTTCCACTTCACGCAATTGGGCGGTTTGGCTACATGAATACCTGCAGGACTTCCCCGGCAAGCAGGACGCTCTTCGTTATGTGCTTTGCTCCAATGCACCGGAAAACAAGGACAATGATTTTACATGGAAGGATTTTCAGGCAAAAAACAATAATGAGCTTGCCGCCATACTGGGCAATCTTGTAAACCGCGTGGTGATCCTTACTCATAAATATTTTGATGGGGTAATTCCTGCTGCCGGAGAACTGAATGATTCTGATAATATACTCGCAGATGCCACATCAAGTTATCCATCCCTTATTTCAGGATTGATAGAAGAATTCAAGTTCCGCGAGGCTTTGCAGGAATTTATGAACCTTGCCCGTGCAGGGAATAAATACCTCACCGATAATGAGCCATGGAAAACTTATAAAAACGATCTTGAAAGGACTGCCACCACCATCAACCGTAGTTTGCAATTGATAGCGAACCTTGCCATTCTAGGCGAACCATTTATCCCCTTCACCTCTGCGAAACTGAGGCAGGATTTGAACATCAGTGACCTGAAATGGGATGATGCAGGAAGCCTTGATATATTGAAAACAGGCGATACCATTGGTAAGCCAGATATTCTTTTTGATAAAATGGAAGATGACGCCATTGATGCACAAATTGAAAAACTAAATGCTAAACGTCCTAAAGTTGTGATAGAAGAAACCCAACCAGAAAAAAAAGAAACAACTGCTATTCCTTTCAAGGAAAATATAAATTTTGATGATTTTTCAAAACTTGATTTGAGGATAGCAACCATCATCCATGCAGAGGCAGTTCCTAAAACACAAAAGCTGCTGAAACTAACCATCAATGTAGGCGTGGAAGAACGCACTATTGTATCCGGCATTGCTGAGCATTACAAACCTGAGGACATTATCGGAAAACAAATCGTCATGGTTGCCAATCTGGAACCACGTGCCATCAAAGGCATCGAATCCAGAGGAATGATCCTGATGATCCATGATGAA
>CAILMK010000049.1 GCA_903835275.1 uncultured bacterium
GATTTTCTGATCCCACAATTTTTTCTGTTTTCCGTAAACAGTATTTGCAAGGTCCCAGGCGTTTTTCAATTCTTCCATGCTTTGACGCAATACTGCATCATCCAGTTGAATGAGCAATTGCCCCTTTACAACATGATCGCCACGCTGAACTTTTATATCCGTGATAGCACCGGCAGCTTTCGCGCTCACGCCGCTATTCTCATCGGAATCCACCCTGCCCTGTACTTCAAGGAAGTGTTTAAATTTTTTGATCTGAACAGCTGAAAGAGTAACAATTTCTGAATTTACATTGGTTTTATCTCCTCCAACTTCTTTTTCCAGTTCCTGAATCTTTACTTTCAATGCTGCTTCATCCTTCTTGAGCTTTTCAAGTTTTTCTTTTTTGCTTTCCACACTCTTATTGCCGCAAGAGGCAAGCATGAGGGAAAGGGCTATTACAGGTAGTAATTTCTTGAACATATCTCTGTTTAAATTATTTATCCGCTTAGTTAGTATCTTAATAATTATTTTGCAAGTTTTCCTTCTGCCTTCAATAAATCAGTGCGCGCAATGATGAGGTTGTACAAGGCATCGAAATAATTGGATTGTGCTTCGCGCAATTCCGTTTCAGCAGTGACCACTTCAAGGTTGGAACCCACTCCTTCTTTATATTTCACTTGAGAAACCCTCGCCACATCCTGGGCAAGGTTCATGTTTTGCTTTTGCTGATCCATTGTCCTGAACGCATTGTCATAGGTGATTTGCGAAGAGCTCACCTGGAAATCAATTGCGTTTTTCAAGTTGTTTTCATCATTATTTACTTTCAGCAAATTCAATTTTGCCTGTTGTATCCTTGCACTTTTCTGAAAACCGTCAAAAATGGGAACATTCAACTTGGCTCCGAGAATAAAAGATGCGTACCATTGTTCTCCCGGATTAAATATTGTAAAATCATTGCGTAGTGCCTGTGAACTCAAAGTTCCATACGCATTGATGCTGGGTAAATAGCCTGCCTGGTTGCGCTTAATATCCAGTGCATACAATTGTTCCTGTGTTTTTAATATTGAATATTCAATACGGTTATTAGAATCAATTTTGGCATTCGCCTCTTCAGCAAGCGCGGTATAGCTGAGTGTATCGGTCAGTCTGATTTCAGAAGTAACAAGCATTCCCATTTGGAATTTCAAAAGATCACGGCTGATTTCCAGCATGCGTTCTACCTTTTCATTTTCCACAGTTAAGTTAGTCAATTGCACTTTCAATCTGTCCACGTCTATTTTTTCCGCGAATCCAGCTTCATTGTAAGCCTTGGTATCGTCGTATATTTTTTGAAGGCGGGCAAGGTTAGCTTCCAGCAATTTCTTGTGTTGGTAATTAATAATGATCCCATAATATGCCTTGGTGATATTTTCCACCACATCAATTCGCGTACGGTCAGTCATTTTCTGGGCTAGCTGCGTATATACTTTAGCGGCCTTTAAGCCTATAAGGAAACTTCCGTCAAATATCATTTGGGATGCTGAAACACCAATGGTACCATTATATTTAGTACCGAACTGTACAGGTATGGATGCGCCACCTTCAGGAAAATGAGATGAGGGAACAAGGTTTTCCTTGATCAGCACACCATAAACAGCAGGCGATAAGAAGTCAGGAAATACTGTTGTAGGACGTACGATGAAATCCTGCAATTCAAAGGAGCCATTGAGTTGTGGCAATCCGGAACCGGTTATTTCCCTCACTTTTTGTTTGGCAATTTTCTGGTCAATCTGCGCATCAACCACCTCTGATTTATGACTCAATGCATAATCTATTGCCTGTGAAAGGCTCAATTGCATCACTTCTTTTGTATCAGGTGCAGTTTGCGTATATGCTAGTGCCGGAATGAGTGCGGCGAGGAATATGGGTAGTAACTTTCTAAGCATAAGGCTGTTAAATTTCTTCAATTATTCTTCAATTATCGAATTGACCACAAAACTATGGAAACAAAAATGATTTTCAAAGTTTCCACAGTTTTATTATCGGTTTTTTAAAAAATTCGGGAAACAGGCTTGGCATCAATGCTTTAAAACATCTGGAACAATTCCGTTAGCCCAACTATTGTTATCACGAATTAGCCCTTTAGACGATGTTATTGGTTGGATATTGTATAAAAAGGAAAAATAATTTAAATAATTTGTTAATGCAATAATGTGGCAAAATATCAGCTAACTATTTTTTGCGCGCCTTTCA
>CAILMK010000050.1 GCA_903835275.1 uncultured bacterium
CACCCTACAAACTGCTGGCTATGCCCGGGCAGTCGACAGCAAAGGAAGACTCATTCATATGGGAGACAGCATAAGCCTTAGGGGTATTGTGCAAAGTGTAAATATTCCAAGCACTCTCGCCAATGGCTACTTCTTTTCAGTGTACGACCCAAGCACTGATTCATCCGTTACAGTTTACCTCGCGCGTTTGACAGGAAGAGGGGGGGCTGGGTGGAGCTATTCATATGTTCCCACAATTGGTGACTCCATAGAAGTAAGTGGAGGTATTGCCATGCAAACTATACGTGTTGGTTTTGGACGAGACACCACAGGATTCATGGAGCTTATCCCGGATCAGGTAAATGGGAAAGATACTATTTATGTACTTGGGACCGGGAGAAAAGTAAGCCCGAGAATTATTAATAAGTTAAGCGAAAGATGGGAATCCAATTTCCTGGAACTTGACAGCTTTACCATGACTACTCCATCACAATGGGTTGCCGCCGGCGGCTTTGGTGGCAATACATTTGTAAGTATAAATATTCAAAATGTAAATGATACCTCAAGAAAGGAAGTATTGTACGTTGCAAATAGTATTATTTCATCGATCAAGGCTCCTCTTGGAACTTTCAACGTCATGGGAATTGAATATCAATATGACATTACCAGCCCCTATACCAGCGGGTATATGCTGATGCCAAGATCCTCTAGTGACATTACAGTAATAGCTGCTCCCGTTATCCATAGGCGCAACATCAGCGAAGTAAATAAAGAAAATGCTTCAGGAATTGCAGACTCCAGCGGGAAAAATTTTATAGTGAAAGGTATTGTACAAAGCCCCAATCTATATGTAGGAAGTGCTGCATTGCCAAACGGCATTCTTTTCTCAATATTTGACAAAACAGGATCCATTATGATTTATGATTCCTCAAGCAATTTTGCATATACTCCAACCATTGGTGATTCCTTCCAGGTAGAAGGGGTAATCGCCCAGAAAACAACTACTATTGCAGGAGGTTTCGGAGGTACTACTTTTAATACCGGATGGGTAGTAGTAAAACCTGATTCAATCCAGATTCCTTCCAATTCCCATGGCAATAGTATAAAAAGTCCGATAATAACATCCGGTTTTGCAGATAGCCTTGAATCAAAACTTATAGAACTCCAATCCGTAAAACTTGTAGACAGCACGGCATGGGATACCACCGGCACCACAGGAAGGCGCGGAGCATATACTCCTAAAACATTTTTTTATGTACAGGTAATAAATAGTGCAAACACTAAAATGTGGATGCGCATCAACAGGCTTGATTCATTCTTTTATATGAAGAAACCGAAGGGCATATTTAATGTTATAGGAATAGAAGGACAAGACACCCTTACTCCTACTGCACGTTGGAGTATTTGGCCACGCACAATTCAAGATATACAGTATGGACCTGTTACGTGGAATTACTACCAGGTAAAACAAGTAAGTGGTACAGACATTAATTACAAGAGTGTTTCATCAGGAACAGTTGGGTTTCTAAAAGGGGTAGCCCATAGTGAAAACCTTGCCAAAACCGGCATGAGATTCTCCCTGGTTGACGCATCAGGGGCCATAACAGTTCTATCCTCTTCCAAGCCAAAAGGATATTTTTCACCTGTAAGAGGGGATAGTATTTATGTATATGGCACTGTTTTGCAAGTAAACGGACTTATTACCATTTCTCCCGATTCCATTGCCAAAATATCATCCGGTAATACTCTCGTTAGCACATCAACTATAACAAGCATGACCTTTACTGACCAGTCATATCCACGCGAGTTTAAAAATTTCAAACTCAAAAATATCACTCAGTGGGATATCACCAATGGTGCATTTATGGTCACAATTGAAAATGTAAACAACTCCTCTGATACATTCAATATGTGGATCACCAATGCTACAAATGTTTTCTTCCTGATAACACCATCTTATAATTTCAATGTAACCGGTATCGTTCAGCAAAACTGTGCGAACTCCCCATATACAACAGGATTCTATATAGAGCCAAGAGACAGCAACGATATTCAGAATGTCACCCTTGTTGGAATTAATAATGGTATAAATACAATTTCGGAGGTGTGCCTTTATCCAAATCCAGCCACTGATATTTTGCACATTCGCATTAATGGAAGCAACGAATTAATGTATACTTATATTTACAATTCTACAGGCGCTCTTGTATGGTCAGGAAGAATAAATGGACCAACTGACATAAATACAACCGACATGAAAAGCGGTATGTATTTAATAAAACTAACCAACGAAAATGGAACACAAAGTATACATAGTTTCATAAAGAATTAGTCACGCTCCAAGAAGTACGTAAGCTTCGATTGCAGAACGCCTGTCACCCATTTGACAGGCGTTTTTTTTGTACCGGACATTTTATTTCCCCATATACATTAAGATTAAAGAATACAATTCTGAAATGTCAAAATGAGCAAATGATAAACATTGATTTATTAAGCGAAAACTTCTTCCCCTGCTATTGATTTAAGTTATCATATTATGAAGCGGATTACCCTGGAGAATATATGTGTCAAAAAAAAGTGCCTCACTTTTTGAGTGAGGCACTTTAAAATCTCCTAACCCGGAATTATGTCTAAAATCCAGCCAC
>CAILMK010000051.1 GCA_903835275.1 uncultured bacterium
AGAATTAAGAAATTCATGAGTGATATGTGAGTGACTAATGGCACATGGATTAAACTGATTAGACAGATTCTTTATTTTTCTAACAAAGCTATCTTCATTGCTCTGATGTAAAATTCCCTAAATTCTTCATTGTTGTACTTTTCTCTCATTGCGCTCAACACGTCCTCAAGACCAAGATGTACCCATTCCCAAAGCATGGTGTCAAAATTGTATTTGTACATTTGCTCCCCTATTTCCTGGCGCAATACAGCTACGGTTTCTTTTGGTAATCCTTGTTCAGCAAGCAATTTTTCATTTGATATTGCTTTGTCGTCAGTAAACTCAGTATCCAGATAAGGTTCAAGAATTAAACTCCAAACGTCGGGTCTTTCAATTGACTTGATATTATTTGCCTTGCAAAACGCAATTAATTCGTCTTTGAACATAGCGCTTATAAAAAGCAGCTCGTTGTTTATTTCAATTGCCGGAGGAATACTGGATATATCAACGCTCTTTATTTCTTCAGCTTTAAAAACAGATTTCCTAAAGGCAGTGGAAGGCTCAAAAGGGTAATTGGAAAATATTATTTTTACGAACTCAAATTTAATTGCGCCCAAATCCGAAAACATATTGTGTGATGATTGGCCAGGCAATGACTTGCTTTTTTTATTGAATAGTCTTTTGAATATATTCATGTCTTTTTCACATTCATCATTAGCACTGGTAAGTTTCTTCCTGAATGACAATGCGGCAAACCTTCTGCGGTCATCTGTGTAATCTGCGTTTCGCCGCAGCGAATGTGTAATCTGTGTGCAAATTATCCGCGTACGGTAGTAGCCGGAGGCTGCGAAATTAGTACCACTCGTGGAAAGATAGCTTTCTCTTTTCAAATTCATCAGGAATACGGGCAAGGTTCCTGCTGAATGACAGCTGCGCTGTATCATCCCCCTAGCCCCCTGTAATTCGCCGCGGCGAAGGGGAATGCGCTTCGCGCTTGCGGTTATCGCAACATTTTGAGCTTACTCTTCAATATTTTGGGCGACCACAAGGGGCGCCCCTACATCAGCACATTAGCAAATTTCCACATCAGCACATTAAATCCTGCGAAGCAGGCGCTCCTCACTCAGTTCATCCTGGATGGTGGCAAGGATATCTGCGATTGGAATGCGTTTCTGTACCATTGTATCACGGAAGCGTATCGTTACAGCATTATCAGTTAGCGTATCGTGGTCAATCGTGATACAATACGGCGTACCGATGGCGTCCTGGCGACGGTAGCGGCGTCCGATGGCGTCTTTCTCGTCGTACTGACAGCGGAAATGGAAACGAAGATTATCCATGATCTCACGCGCCTTTTCAGGCAGGCCGTCTTTTTTGATGAGGGGAAGCAAAGCCACCTTTACAGGAGCAAGCACCGGAGGTATTTTCAGGACGATGCGTTCACTGCCGTCTTCAAGTTTTTCCTCGGTAAATGCATTGCACAATACTAAAAGAAACATCCTGTCTGCACCGATGCTGGTTTCCACCACGTACGGCACGTAATTTTCGTTTATTTCAGGATCAAAATATTGAAGTTTTTTGCCTGAATGCTCCATGTGTTGTTTCAAATCAAAATCAGTGCGGGAATGTATCCCTTCCACTTCCTTGAATCCGAAAGGGAATTCATATTCTATATCCACCGCGGCATTGGCGTAATGCGCCAGTTTTGCATGGTCGTGAAATCTATATTTCTCCGCAGGAATCCCAAGGGACAGATGCCAGTTCATGCGTTTTTGTTTCCAGTGTGCATACCATTCCATTTCGGTGCCGGGACGTACAAAAAACTGCATTTCCATCTGTTCAAATTC
>CAILMK010000052.1 GCA_903835275.1 uncultured bacterium
CACTAAAAAGATCCTTTCAGGATGACAATTTATTTTGCAAACCCTTTCTACTTATTCCTTATTACTTACTACTTCTTGCCCCCAGCAAATCTACTAATTCCTGTGTTTTTATCTCGTATGCACATTTAAAATGTCCTTGCGGGCAGGATTTCCTTCCATGCAATCCGCAGGGGCGACAGCTGAGCTCTTCCCGTATTTCTATAATGGTGCTTTTATCCGATAAGGGACCAAAACCGAATTGCGGTATGGTGGAGCAGAAAATAGCTGCTACAGGTGCATTCACGGAAGAGGCGAAGTGCATGGGCGCGGAATCATTGGTATAATTCATCAGCGCATCCTTCATTAGTGCCGTAGTTTCAAGGTAACTCAGTTTCCCGGCCAGGACATCAATATTTTTATTTTCACTTCCTGAAACAATTTCATTGCACAGGTCAATATCCCCCTTGCCACCGAGTAAATATATTTTTTGATTTCCTGTAGCATCAGCAAACTCAATCCATTTTTGAACCGGGTATTGCTTGGTAAACCATACGGATGCAGGGGCAATTGTAATGTATGCAGTATTTTTATATTGCCTTACTTTTTCAAAATCATTCGCCGATGGATATAAACGTGGTTTTGATGCAATGCCATCTGTAAAATCAGCGATGAATTGATGATTGCGGTTTATTTCATGCTCGTATTTCCCATTGGCATCTGCGCCGATTGTGTGCGGAAATGATTTGCTGAACAGGTATGAAAAAGGATTTTTTTCAAATCCCCTTGTTTCCTTTGCTCCTGAAAATGCCGTGAGAAAACCCGAAGCGCCGAAGCGTTGCAGATTGATTACTTTATCATATTGCGTAGATCGGATCTGCTTTAAAAGCCTGAGTAAATTTTTATACTTACCGTTCTTTTTATCCCAGATCAAAATGCGCTTCAGCCAGGGATGGTTTTCAAACAAGCCTTCATTGCCTTTCCTGACAAGGAAATCAATTTCCGCATCCGGCATGGAGTTATGCAGCTTCTCCGCAATTCCGGTGGCAAGCACAACATCTCCAATAAAGGAAGTTTGAATGATGAGTATTTTCAATCGTGTAATTTATCGTTAAAAAAACCGAGGGGCATAAAACCCCTCGTTGTAATTTATATTCTTTATTTAGAATTTCCTATACCGGTATTTCAAACTCCCTTAATACATCATTCAGGGATGTCTTAAGATCTGTGGAAGCCTTGCGTTGACCTATGATAATCGCACAGGGAACATTATATTCGCCGGCGGGAAATTTCTTTGGGTAGGTTCCCGGAATCACTACTGAACGCGGAGGCACATGCCCCTTGTATTCTTTAGGAGTAGCGTGCGTAACGTCAATAATTTTAGTGGATCCGGTTAGCACTACATTAGCGCCGAGTACCGCTTCCTTTCCTACATGAACGCCTTCCACAACGATACATCTGGAACCAATGAAACATCCGTCTTCAATGATAACGGGAGCAGCCTGTACGGGCTCTAATACGCCGCCAATACCTACACCGCCGCTCAGGTGAACGCCCTTGCCGATCTGTGCGCAGGAACCAACGGTTGCCCAGGTATCCACCATGGTGCCTTCATCCACATACGCGCCGATATTTACATACGAAGGCATCATAATTACTCCATGCGCCAGGTATGCACCATGACGTGCAGTTGCAGGAGGAACCACACGAACGCCGAGATGGTCAAAATTTTTCTTCAACGGAATCTTGTCGTAATATTCCATCGGACCGGCTTCCATCACTTTCATCTGGCGAATCGGAAAATATAACAATACTCCTTTTTTAATCCATTCATTCACTACCCATCCATTATCAGTTGGATGTGCAACGCGCAGGCGCCCCTTGTCAAGTTCTTCTATGACATCAGTAATTGCCTGCTTGTATTTCCCTTCACTAAGAAGAGTGCGGTCATTCCATGCTTCCTCTATGAGGGCACGCATATTTTCTACTTCCGGTCTGTGTTCCATTATTTTAATTAAGGCTTTTTAAGTTTTGCCTTTTCCTCTTCAATCTTATCAAGTTTGTCAAACAATTCGTCGAGCTGGTCGCTTAGAATTCTCTTCGCGATGATCTTTTTATCTTTGTCAAGTACATACATTACAGGAGTGCTGTATACATCATAAACTTTATTAAAGTCAGTAACGGTAAAGCTATCCCATACATTTATCCAGTCGCCCCATTTATGGTCGCGAACATATTTTATCCACGGTTTCGGCTTGCGTTCTATGGTTGCAGCATATACTTCAATCTGCCTTTTCTTTTTATTTTTTACATAATAATCGTGCAGGATAGGAGTTTCATGCTGGCAATGGCCGCAATCAGAATCCCAGAACCATACGATGGTATATTTTGCATTTACGCTATACAGGGTAATCACTTTTCCATTGCTATCCGTCAGGTAAAGATCAGGAGCCTTTTTACCGATGAGGATATTTCTTAAAATATTGCATCTCCTGCGTATCTGGCGTACAGTATTTGAATCCGCCCAATACGCTTTTCCACTCAGGTAATAAGTATCACCCATGTGAACCAAAACGGCATCCATACCCATCATCTGTGAGTTTTCATACGTATTCAAAACATACCAGATGGTGTACTTGTACATTTCCTTGTTCTTTTCCATCATCGTTATGATGCGGTCTGCATCAGCATTGATGGAATCAGGAATTTGCGGAACCAGGTTCTTGAAGAAATACTCCAGCTTGCTATCAAAGAAAGGGGTACGTACCAGCCTTTCATCACTCATGTCAAAATTATCGAAATAGTGCGCCTTGAACCAGCGGTAAGCAAAGGTGGAATCTTTTTTTCCATTGGGTAAAGTAGGTGTTTCCGGTATTTCAGGTTCGCCCGCAGCCTTGATCAATTTAACGGCAAAACTGTTCGGATTGCTTTTTTCCCATTTGATGCGGAAATCATTCATATCCTTGTTTACAGCAGACATTTTTTCCTTGATCTTCTTTTGCCCGTCAGCGTCAGCCTTTTTCATTTGCTTCCTCAGGGAATCAGCAGCGCTTCCATCTACATAAGCCTGCTTCTGATACTCATAAAATGTGGTGTTCTCCTGAGAACCCTTCACTTTCATGTGCATGATCATATTGGCAGTATCGGTTTCCAGTGAAAAATTCTGTTCGCCGATAATGAATTCCAAAATACTTTTAGGCATGCTTAGCACATAAACGCCTCCGGGGAGAGTTGTTTTGCCCTTGAAAAGCATATTTCCATTAGCATCGGCTGTAGCAGAATCCTGCTTGATGAACTGGTTCTTACCATAATGGTAGCCGATAACACACTTTACATCGTGGATACCCTTGACGCGGATTTTAATATTGTGGCCTTCTTCAGCAGCCGGGCTTTTTGCAGCGAATCCCGTGAATGAGATCCCGAAAAGCATGATAGTTAGATAGATTTGTTTCATAAGTAAATCTTGAAGACATTTTGGTTGCTTCATTCAAGCAAAAACTGTGCAATTAGTTTTAACTGCCTGCAAATATACGAATTTCACTTAAAAGGGGCAAGGGACAAGGGGCAATGGACAAGTGCGAAAATATTAAACCTTGTAGATTTCAAAAACCTACGGGTTTGAGCTAGTTTTAGAATTTAGATATTAGGATTTCGAATTTCTAAACAGTGCCTCGGCGCACCTTTCTCCATCCATTGCAGCGCTGACGATGCCGCCGGCGTATCCTGCGCCTTCTGCACAGGGGAATAATCTTTTTATCTGTACGTGTTCAAGGGTTTCCGGATTACGTGGTATCCTGACTGGGGAGGAGGTGCGGCTTTCCACGCCTACGATCTGGGCTTCGTTACTCAGGTAACCCTTTATTTTCTGTCCGAATACTTTGAATGCACCCTGCAAACGATAACTGATATTTGGCGGCAACATTTCATGCAATGCTGACGGAGTAAGTCCGGGGATATAGGACGTTTCCAACAGGGTGGAAGATTTTTTACTATTGACAAAATCCATCATCCGTTGGGCAGGCGCACTTTGTGTTCCGCCTCCGGTATGAAAGGCAAGTTGCTCCAGTTCGCGCTGCATTTCCATTCCTGCAAGCGGACCGAATTTTTGATAAGGAGCCAAATCTTCCGCATCTATGGAAACCACAATTCCGGAATTGGCAAATTTGGAATCGCGCTTGGAAGGGGACATGCCGTTTACAACAATTTCCCCCGGTGCGGTGGCTGAAGGAACAATAAATCCTCCGGGACACATGCAGAATGAAAAAACGCCTTTTTCCACGCCGTTATAATTTACCTGGCTGACCAGGGAATACGAAGACGCAGGGAGATATTCCGTCCTGACTGCGCCATGATATTGCACAAAATCGATCATGGATTGCTGGTGTTCCACACGGACGCCCATTGCAAAAGGCTTGGATTCTATCAGTATGTTTTTGCGGTGTAATAATTCAAAAATATCACGTGCCGAATGCCCCGTAGCAAGTATCACGCCGATACCTTCTATTTTATTTCCCTCATGGGTAATTACGCCCTTGATGACATTGTCTTTTATAATGAAATCATCCACTCGGGTATTGAAATGAATTTCGCCTCCGTGCTCTAATATGGTTTCGCGAAGCTGCGCCACCAATTCGGGTAATTTATTCGTGCCTATATGCGGGTGTGTATCAATGAGAATGGATTCCTTCGCGCCGTGTTTTACAAGTATCTCCAATACCCTGCGCAGATCGCCGCGCTTCTTGGAACGGGTGTATAATTTCCCGTCGGAATAGGTACCCGCGCCGCCTTCGCCGAAGCAATAATTGGATTCCGGATTTACTATATGATCCTTGTTGATGGCTGCAAGATCGCGCCTGCGTGCACGCACATCTTTACCGCGTTCTATGATGATGGGTTTTATGCCAAGTTCCAGTAATCTGAGTGCGGCAAACAGTCCGGCAGGCCCGGCGCCGACAATGATGGCAGGGGAGGAGTTGCTTACATTTTTATATTCGTATGTATTGGCAAAAAGCTCGGGAATTTCTCCGAAAAAGACCTCCGTTTCAACTACGACCTTGATGTTCTTTTTCCGAGCATCAATGGATCTTTTCAGGGGACGGATAAAAATATCTTCCGTATCTTTCAGTCCGATGGAATTCAATACTTCCCTGCGGAAAAGTTTTTCTTCAAAAGCAATTTCAGGAGGAAGGGATATGGTGAGAAGTTTGGATTGTAGCATAATGTTAAGCAGTTAACTTAAAGGCGCAAAGATAGGGATTTTAGCTGGCATGTAAGGGTCACGATAAATCGTGACTATTCGACGCAAAATGGCACACTGATTACACTGATTTTTTATTGTGAAAGCAGAGTCTCTCGAAGAATAGGATTTTGCGTTAGGTGAGGACTCTGCGTTCAAAATCCTTAGAGTCCCTGCTCCGCGCAGCCCTGGCTTCAGGAGACTCTGCGGGGAATGCGAATAAAAAAAGTTGCCAACTTTTAGAAAGTTGGCAACTTAAACTCATTTGCTAATTACCGAATTAATCAATTACCGAATTAGCCTTCTTTATTCATATACATCTCCACGGAGCCTTTCCCTTCGCGGATGAGTTCAATTTCGCCATTAGTGCAATCGAATATGGTAGAGACTTGTTTATCGCCATATCCACCATGAACAATGATATCCACGCGGTCCTGGAAAAAGCCATTGATCTCTTCCGGATCGGTGAAATAATCGTCCAGTATTTTATTGTCGTGTATGGATGCTGTAACCAGCGGATTTCCAAGTTCACGTACAATATCACGTGGGATATTATTATCAGGAACGCGGATGCCAATAGTTCGTTTTTTATTCTTGAATAATTTCGGGACTTTGTTATTTGCCTTTAATATGAAAGTATAGGGACCCGGGAGGCATTTCTTCATCAAACGGTATATACTATCCTCGAACGGAACCGTGTATTCCGATAGATTACTCAGGTCCGAACAAACGAGGGACAGGTTTGCATTTTCAGGTTTTTTGCCAATGACCTGGCATAGCTTGTCAATGGCTTTCTGGTTTTTCATATCACAACCGATGGCATACACTGTATCGGTAGGATAGATGATGACGGCACCGTCTTTTAAAGCTTCCACAATGCTCGTGATGTGCCGTGGAGCGGGATTCTCTGGATAAACTCTTATCATCATAATTTTAAAGATTATAATGTGAAGATAGGAAATATGAATAGGGAATGCAAGTTTTAGCGATTATTTTTTATTGCTTGAGTAATCCCCGACTTTAGTCGGGGGCATAATGCTTCGCTGAGTTCGGGCTTTAGCCCAACTATTTGTCAACTAAGTTGGGCTAAAGCCCGAAAAATATCTGCCGACATTCCCCCGACTAAAGTCGGGGGTTACTGAAACTCAAGATATGCGATATTTTAAACAATAAAAAAACTCCTTAAAGCATTTGCATCAAGGAGTTTAATATTTATAAATATGCTGCACGAGCGGACGCTCGCGCCAGCGATTTTTTTTTTACAGTACTTTCTTCACAAGGTCAGCGGCTTCGCTGAGCAAGGTAGCTGAATATACTTTCAGCCCGCTTTCCTGGATGATCTTCTTTGCTTCCTCGGCATTGGTACCTTGCAGGCGTACAATAATAGGTACGTTTACATTGCCCAGGTTCTTATAAGCTTCCACGATACCATTGGCAACGCGGTCACAACGAACGATACCACCAAAAATATTAATCAGGATCGCTTTTACATTAGGATCAGCAAGAATAATACGGAAACCGGCTTCAACGGTTACTGCATTTGCAGTTCCGCCTACGTCAAGGAAGTTGGCAGGTTCGCCACCGGCAAGCTTGATCATATCCATGGTTGCCATGGCAAGGCCTGCGCCATTCACCATACAACCTACGTTTCCTTCAAGCCTGATATAGTTGAGGTTATGCTTCTTTGCTTCAATCTCCAATTCATCTTCTTCATTCAGGTCGCGCATTGCTTCGTAGTCCGGATGGCGATAAAGTGCGCTATCATCCAGGTTTACTTTTGCATCCACAGCAATGATCTTATCGTCAGAAGTCTTGAGAACAGGATTGATCTCAAACATGGATGAATCCGTAGAACCGTATGCCTTATAAAGTGCGGCAACGAACTTCACCATGGATTTAAAGGCTTCGCCCTCGCAACCCAGATTGAATGCTATCCTGCGTGCCTGGAATCCCTGCAAACCAACGGCTGGATCTATGGATTCCTTGAATATTCTGTCAGGAGTATTATGTGCCACTTCCTCAATATCCATTCCTCCTTCAGTGGAATACATAATGATATTGCGTCCGGCGGTACGATCCAAAAGAACGCTCATGTAAAATTCCTTCGTAGGGTTTGCACCGGGATAATAAACGTCCTGTGCAATAAGTACCTTGTGTACAAATTTTCCGGCTGGACCCGTTTGCGGTGTAACGAGTGTCATCCCGAGGATCTTTCCGGAAATTTCCTTTACATCATCGAGTGACTTGGCAAGCTTTACGCCACCGCCTTTACCGCGGCCACCTGCATGTATCTGTGCCTTTATCACATACCAGGAAGTTCCTGTTTGTGCATTCAATTGTTTCGCAGCTTCCACTGCGCCTTCAGGTGTATCGGCAACAATGCCTTCCTGAATGGCTACACCAAAGCTTTTAAGTATTTGTTTTCCTTGATATTCGTGAATATTCATGCAGCAAAATTAGTTAATTAGTTATTAAGTTGATTGGGTTAATGTGATAATAGGATAATTTGCCAATGTGCTACTGAAAAAACCAATTGAAAACATTAAATTTGGTATTCCTTACGTTATTATGAAAAATAAAGCATCATGAAACATTTATCATTACTTCTATTTGTTTTTATGGGTTTGCAATGCCATGGGCAGCAAACTTCAAAAATAGGTAAGCATTCATATCAATGGCTTTTTGGAGGACGGGATGCCTCAAAAATTACAAGAAAAGAGTTCCTGCTTGCCTTGAACGATTCTTCCTCGCCTCTAACTTTTTCATTGGACACTCCTTAAAATATGATGGGTATAAATACAATATAACCTTTGTTCCTGTGGCAGGTGAAAAAATTGTAGAGGCAGACATTAAAGGAAAAGGTTTGGAAATAGAAAAGCTCATATCGGGATTCAAAAAAGATATTTCCGATATTAAATTCATAATTTTCACAGACGTTTGTATGTTAGGACCTTTCGGAACAGTAAAAATAACCCATGACTTCAAGATAGAGTTTATTGAATAATTATTAAGGCATATCCATAATTACTTAATTTACTTAATAACCCAATAACCACTTACGGCTGAAAGATCGTAACATCATATTCGTAATTGATCTTTTTACCGTGAAGCATCACATTGTATAACTTTACATGATAGGTAATATCTTCTGATGATAAGATATCTGTTTTTACAGGAATCCACACGAGGGTATTATCTCCATAGCCGTATTTCAGGGGCTCCAGGCTTACAGATACACGCTGGCCGGTATTTTGATTGGTCATTTGTACACTTGTGTGGCTGAAATCGGCATCGGGAATTGCACAAGACCAGCGGTCAAAAACAAGCGGTGCAGGAATATATCCCTTGCAAGGCCAGGTAATAGAAAAAGGAATCTTGCCCTTAGTTTCCTGTTTGTTTATCACCCAAAGGGCTCCATAATCCCCAGTGGAGCCAAAGCCAAATTTCCCTGCGGCAGAATTTAATATCCAGCGCCGGTGGCCAACGGACCCATTGGAAGTGCCATCATCCCGGATAAAATTACGAATAAATACAGATGGATCGCCTTCATAACTTTCGCCCAGGTTGGAATTTGAAGCACCGGTTGCCGCCTCCTCTGAATAACATTTCCATGTTTTTGGCGGGTTATGACTAAGCTCTCCGTTCGCTTTCATCAATGCCGCTGCTTTTTGAGCCAGTGCATTTTCTTGCGCTCCAAAAGTAACCGGTGGAAGGCTATCCAGCGCACGGAAAAAATTTATCCGTTGCAAAACAGAGTTGAGTTGCGTGGAATCCATGCTTCCGGCATTGCAGGTTTTCAAATCACCGTTCCATTTGAATTCACTAATAGCTATGGGAAATAAATACTTAAGCACATACTTTTCCTTTATACTAGTCTTGAGGTAAAGCATTCTTGCATCAGGATTGTACTTGTATACGGGTGTGGTTGATTTTTTTGTTTTCGGACCTTTAGGAGCGCTTTCGAAAGAAAAGGAGAACAAAATAAAGGCTATGAATAGAAGCCTCAAGATTTTTAAATAAGATGGCGTCATGATATAATAACGCTTTTTAAAGATCAAAAGTGATTCGGGTTTAACTAATTGATAATTAATGCTTTGTCTCCGTAAAAAAAGTGAATTAAAGGCAGGGGAGGAGCTGCTTTTATTTTCAGGACGGTATTTATTGGACCTAATAATCAAAAAGCACGGAAAATGAAGGTTTCCCTAATAAATCAATAAAGCCGAGCTTGGAAACTATGCCGTTTTGTAGTTGTATTCTTTGTTCAACAAATAGAAAGCACCGAAGAAAAGACTCGTAAAGAATAAATCACCGCAAACAGTTAATAATATGGAAGTTGCGATGCCTGAGTGCATGTTATAGTTTAAGAAGGCAAGTCCTGCAGCATAACATTCCATTAATCCGCCAAACGTATGTGGATATAGAGCTTGTGAAGCCCAGGTACCGAAATTGGTTACGAGGAAAAAGATAACTGTACTTAGTACTGATGCGCCAATAATTGGTAATGGTTTCCTGTTATTGCGGATAGCGAACCCGAGCAGGGTGATCAATAAAAAAGCTCCGTAAACGTAAGGCATGCTTGAATGAAAACCGTAGCCCGGCCTTGCAATTTCAAGGATCACATCACTAATAAGCATTGCTGCAATTGGTACTGCGAAAGCAAGCTTTTTATTGCGGAAAGCCGCGCCGCCAAACAATGCCATTCCGGCTATTGGAGTGAAATTCCAGGCATGTGGAACGAGCCTGCTGATAGCAAGGATTGCGATGCCGCTTAACATGATCAGCCAGGTATAATGTTGCTTTTGAGTAGCCATAATTTCAGTTTATTTCGTTGTACAAAACTAATGAATTCCCGTGGATTTTGAATGCATTTGAAAGCACAGAATTTCCAAATTCAAATTTCAGCATCCCTTGCCCATTTTTAAACGCGATCGTTCAGCGACAGAAAAGCGCCTCTAAAACTGATTGAAAAGTGAATACTATATTTCACGCTTTTGGTGATAAGATCAGATGCAGGGATTCTATTCTCCCTATGAAACCATGAAATATATTTGTTGTATAATTTATATTATGTTAAGTAACAATGATAAGTAAGACTTCCGGAATCCCGTCTTTAATGAGGTCCCGGATGGTTTGATAAACCCAGACCCCTGACCACCTCCTGATAAACTCTATGGGCATAAAAAAAACTCCTTGCGGAGTTTCAGTTTTTAAAATTCGAGGAATTCGTGACTTAATCGTTTACCGGATTCCCGGATTAATCCTATTCGAAATTCAATCTACAAATTGACATTTACATTAACATGGCTGCCGTGTGGCGCACATGGAACATAAATTGCATTTGTTGCAAAATCTACGATCAGGCTTGGCCAGAATATTACGATGTCTGCAATAAGGGCAACTACCCTTATTGACCTGGAAGCATTTGCCGGCTTAGCCCTTTGGCAATTATCCACCTGACCGCCGAATATAGTGGCACAACTGGAGAAAACCCCGCTGCATAGCAGGCATAAGGTCAATATTTTTAAGTATTTCATAAGAATAATATTTAGTTATTATTTTGATGCGCCCTGACTTGATTCTGTTGATTTGTCTGTTAATACCCTTGCATGGGCAGATACAGAGCAACTGCTTAAAATGTACATTAAAACTGTACAGGCGGCGAGAAGTTTTAGAGTTTTCATATATGCTATTTATTAATTAGGTTAAAGTGTAAATACTTCCATTTTTTCATTAGTCCCGGTCATGGCGTTCATGATTTTCGTGATGTTCCCTTCCATGTCCGCGTCCTCCTTCAGGAACTATAATACATGATGTGAGAATATTTATTACCAGAATGCCAAGGATAAGTTTCAGGAGATTTTTCATTGTGAATCTATTTGAATGAATTGTATAATTCAATAAGTTATGAGACAAAATTAACCTGCAAGCCACCTGATATTGTTACATCTTTCCTGCTTTTTGTTATAAGTTTAGCTGCCTTTTTTGCCATCAATTGGGAAAAAAAAGTGCCGTTTACATTGCGCCCAAAGGGCAATGTAAACGGCAAGAAACCATTCAGCGTTTTATCAATTAAACGAGATTCAGTACGTCTTAATAGCGGTAATCACGGTCATGGTAATACCTTCTATGTTCATGATACCTGCCGGCAGGCACAACAATACATGATGACAATGAAGAGATAATTAAGAGACCGAATATGATTTTAGTAAGGTGTTTCATAGCATTGTATTTTAGTGTTCTGTATTGTAAAATACAACATCCGTGCCGAAGCATTTGTTACCTACTGTACCTGAATGATAATCAATAGTATAATGTCATAACTTAAATGGGTTTAACTATAAAATAAAACTGGCTAACAGCTTTTAGGATTCTTTGCCCCCTAACCCC
>CAILMK010000053.1 GCA_903835275.1 uncultured bacterium
ATACGGAAACACATACACTTTTACCTTTATCCAATTCTATGCCAATCTACCGTTATTTTTAATAAATATTTATATTACAGCACTTTAACTGTAAATTTTGGCTTCGATTGGTTTCGTTTTATCGATATATATCATCCTTCCAGGATGACAACTCAGATAGCTTAGTAAATCATCGTGGACAGTGGACTGTCGACCGTGGACCATATTTTGAGCTTTAGCTCAAAATATGTCTTGCAATAACGATGCGCTGTACTTCTGATGTGCCTTCATAGATCTGTGTGATCTTGGCATCGCGCATCATACGTTCTACATGGTATTCGCGAACGTAGCCATATCCTCCGTGTACCTGTACTGCTTCAGTGGTTACCCACATAGCCGTTTCAGAGGAGAATACTTTCGCCATGGCAGAAGCCAGTCCGTAATCGCCGTGCTGATCCTTGAGGTAGGCAGCCTTTAGGCAAAGCAAACGTGCCGCTTCAATGCGTGTAGCCATATCAGCGAGTTTGAATTGTATAGCCTGGTGTTGAGATATTTCTTTTCCAAAGGCTTTTCTTTCCTTGGAATATTTAAGTGCTAATTCGTATGCGCCGGATGCGATTCCCAATGCCTGGGATGCAATTCCTATGCGTCCGCCGTCAAGGGTTTTCATAGCGAACTTAAATCCAAATCCATCTTCACCGATGCGGTTTGCCTTTGGTACTTTCACATCCTGGAACATGATGGAATGCGTATCAGAAGAACGTATGCCCATTTTATCTTCTTTCTTACCAACGGTTACGCCATCCCAGCTTTTTTCAACGATGAAGGCATTGATACCGCGGTGTTTTTTTTCTACATCTGTTTGCGCAATTACAAGATAGACTCCGGCAGAATTACCATTGGTGATCCAGTTTTTGGTACCGTTTAAAAGGTAATAATCGCCTTTGTCTTCAGCTGTGGTACGTTGGGATGTGGCATCAGATCCTGCTTCCGGTTCGGAAAGAAGGAATGCGCCGATCATTTCCCCGGTAGCAAGCTTGGTCAGGTATTTTTGTTTTTGGTCTTCATTCGCAAAGGTTTCAAGTCCCCAGCAAACGAGTGAATTATTCACTGACATGATCACAGAGCAGGAAGCATCCACCTTGGAAATTTCTTCCATCGCGAGTACATAGGAAATAGTATCGAGTCCGCTGCCCCCGTATTTCGGGTCCACCATCATTCCGAGGAATCCAAGTTCACCCATTTTCTTAACATGGTCGGTAGGGAATTTCGCATTTGCATCGCGTTCGCAAACATCTTTCCATAGTTCCTGTGCGAAATCACGCGCAGCCTGGCGTATCATTAAGTGCTCTTCAGTCAGTTGAAAATTCATTTTCTATAAAATTTGGCACAAAAATAAGCCTTTCCGAGTAGAAAGTAAGGATGAAGCCAGCGTTGAAATCAAAAATAACAGTACTTATTCACTAATAGTGGATTGAAAATATCTAAAGCTATGTTAGAAATACTGGACAAAGGGATGAAATATTGTAGAGAGTAATTTATAACCGTTCAAAAAGACATGATTATGAAGTACTTAAGCATTATTCTATTCGCCGTTATTCTTTTACCATCCTGCCAAAGCTATCATATCTATGCTGACAAGGCCAAGGATGTTGATTTCGCGACTTATAAGACTTACGCCTGGCTGCCGGATGTAGATACCGGACACGGTAAATTACTCATGGATAATGAGATCCTGCGCACTAATATTCATAAGGCAGTAAATAGTGAATTACCAAGGCACGGTTTAACCCTTGATACCCTGCATCCTCAAGTTCTGGTTATTGTCCATACCCGTTTTGAGAATAGGGAGGAAATTGTAAGGAGTCCCTTGTACAGCAGCTATCCTTACTATTATACAGGGGTTTATATAGGCCCCTGGTATCCATATTACTGGGGAGGGTACAATACCATATCATCCATTAATGGTTACGATATCCAGCAAGTGGATTTTACCCAGGGAAGCATAGTTGTGGATATTGTAGACAGCAAAACCAGGAAACTTTTATGGCGGGGTTGGACGGAAGAGGATTTTTATAAACCTGCCGATTTTGATCAAACCGTCAATGGAAAAGTACGTTCGATTTTCCGTAAGTACCCTATTAAATCCAAAAATGATTAATTTACTTAATGGAACCTGCCCCCTGACCCCCTGAAGGGGGAAGCGCTCCGTGCAATTAGTACTAAAGGGAAAGTTCCCTTTAGGGTTCGCCGCGGCGAATAGGGGTTATAAGTCGGAAAAACTGAAAGAGTTCTTTCACACAAATAAATCCTAAATCTTAAATAAGACATCTTAGCCGAATAAATCCCAAATCCCTTAACTTTGAACCGTGGTACGAGTAGAAAAATACCTTCCCAACCTGATGACCTTTGGCAATATGTTTTGCGGGTTCTATGGTATTATTGTCTGTTTCAGCGGTGACCTTACCACCGGGGCATTCATGATTTTCCTGGGCGCCATATTTGATCTTTTTGACGGCATGGCAGCACGGCTGGTGAAACATAGTTCTCCAATTGGTGCTGAATTGGATTCGCTGGCGGATCTGACCACCTTCGGAATATTGCCGGCTGTTATTGTGCATATATTGTTATTGCATTCTCATCAGAACTGGTTGTTTGAATATGGTTTCCGTGGTTATCCCATCGTTAGCTTTCTTCCGTTCCTGATTGTTGCAGGCGCAGGTTACAGGCTTGCAAAATTCAATGTGGATACCACCCAGAAGAATTCCTTTGTCGGTTTGCCTTCTCCATCCAATGGGATTTTCTTTGCAAGCCTTCCGCTTATCATGGCGAACGGCACCTTCCTTTTAGGTGATACTTCCTTTTATCTTTTTGATCTGGTCACAAATGCATGGGTATTAATTATCCTCACTTGTCTGCTTAGCTGGTTAATGGTATCTCCTATTCGGTTATTCTCTTTTAAATTGAAATCATTCAAGTGGCAGGAAAGCAAGATCATTTATATTTTCCTTGCACTGGATATTCTTCTTTTAATCTTCCTGCAATGGGCAGCAATTCCGGTTATTATTTTATTGTATATAATTTTATCACTTATCAGTAAGCCTAAAGTAAATGAAGTTCAAAGCACAAATTGATATCATGCCCATGGAGGAACTATTGGATCCCCAGGGAAAAGTTGTAACCCAGAGCCTGCACAAACTTGGTTTGGGAGATATAGATAACGTACGCATTGGTAAGCACATCAACCTTTTTGTAGATGCTTCTGATGAAAGCCAGGCGCACAAGGCAGTGGATGAAGCATGCACGAAATTGCTCGCCAACCTGATCATGGAGAGTTATAGTTTCAGTGTAGAGCAGGTATCTTAAAGGAATCACTCTTCAAATTGACTCCAGAGAGTTGTCATCCTGGAAGGATCTTACCGGTGTTACAGTAGAATCTTGAAAATAGAACATGCCGAGGCTGGAACATAACTACTAAGTGTATATCACTTCGAATCCAAGGAGAACGGTTATATATACAGGTGTCACAAATAATGTTATTGTCAGGATTGGGCAGCATTATGATAACAGAGGGAAAGCAGAAACTTTCGCAGGAAAATATTATTGCTACGAGCTTGTTTATTATGAATACTTCCAGGATATAAAGCAAGCAATAGCAAGGGAGAAGGAAATAAAATTAATGACCAGGCAAAAAAAAATGGATCTGATCAAGTCTGTAAATCCTAAATTGCATACGATAAAACTTTAGGCTTTTTTTATTGGCTTCTTCTTTAGCACCGGGTAGTTCCTTTCAGGACGACAAGCAATTAAGAATGTATTCTAAGATACTATGAAAAAAGAAAGCAAAAAATATTACCTCCTTGTAATATGTCTTTTCTTTTTCTCTAATTTTTCCTATTCCCAAAATCTTCCTTTTGTAAAAAAGCAAATTGATACCCTTTGCTCTCCATACTTCGGAGGCAGAGGCTATGTGGATAGCGGGGCCTACCGCGCATCCAATTACCTGGCGGCCTATTTCAAAAAATCAGGGTTAAAAACATTCCCACTTGCGGAAGATTATTTTCAGGGATTCAAAATGCCTGTTAATACATTTCCCGGAAAAATTTCTTTCAGCATAGATGGTAAATTATTAAAATCCGGAACGGATTATCTCGTGGATCCTTCCTCTGCAGGCATCAGTCAGACTACTTTGCAAGTAGTACGCGCAGATAAAAATTTCTTTGAAAATTACCGTAATGAAATAGACCATTTGCGTGGCGAAAAATACGCGCTTATTATTGATGCGGATGAAATAGAATCCTATAAAGGGCCCACTCTTGCGCACAAGATAAATATGCTTCATCCCACACTTGTAGTGGAGCTGCATTCAGGAAAACTGATATGGAGTGTGTCTCGCACAAAATTAAAGAAGGCCTATATATGGATGAAAAAAGATCTTTGGCCGGCGGATGCAAAAACGGTTACGGTAGATCTAGATGAAAAATTTTATAAACGTTATCCGGTTCGTAATATCATTGGTTATGTAGAAGGATCAAAACATCCGGATTCATTTTTATTTCTTACCGCACACTACGATCATTTAGGCAGAATGGGAAAAGATGTTTATTTCCCCGGTGCTAATGATAATGCATCCGGAACTGCAATGGTGATGGATGCCATCCAGTATTTTTCCAAACCTGAAAATAAACCTGAATATTCCATTTGTTTCGTGCTCTTTACAGGGGAGGAGGCAGGACTCGTTGGATCCAAACACTATACTGAAAAGCCAATTTTTCCATTGGATAAAATAAAATTCCTGGTTAACCTCGATCTTATGTCCAACGGACAGGACGGAATGATGGTAGTGAATGGATCTGTATTTCCTGAATATTTTGACAAGTTGAAAAAGATCAATACTGATCAGCATTATCTGAAGGAAATAAAGAAGCGTGGCAAGGCAGCCAACAGTGATCATTATTATTTTTCAGAGCATAATGTGAATGCACTCTTCTTTTATCTTTTAGGAGAATATCCCTGGTATCATGATGTAAACGATAAACCCGGCAAGCCCAGCTTTGCCGGCTACGATGGAGCGTTTAAGCTTATTGTAGATTTCATGAAGGGTATGTAAATCACGGATTAAACGGATTGCTCTGAAAACACTGATTTTTAAATGTATTTTTGCTCTGAATAATGATTTCTAAATATGATTGAATTAAAGTATAAAGAAATTACAGGCGATATAATAGGATGCGCCCTTGAAGTCCATAAATTTTTAGGGAATGGTTTTCAGGAAGTCATTTATCAGCGCGCACTTGCCTTGGAATTGAGCAACAAAGGACTTGATTTCAGACGTGAATTAGAAGTGCCCATTTATTACAAGGAATACAAAGAAGAGATTGGCACACGTCGCGCTGATTTTTTTGTAGAAGGGAAAATATTAGTAGAACTGAAAGCGGTAATAACCTTGGAAGACGTTCATCTGGCACAAATTCTTAATTATCTTAAAGCATATAAAATTGAAGTTGGTTTACTTATCAATTTCGGATCAAAGAGTATGCAATTCAAGCGGGTTGTTTTGTAAGCGATGTCTTAATAGGGGGATTCTTTGAATTAAAAAATCCGTGTTCTTCGTGCAATCCTCTAAATCCGTGATTCAGATATGCGCAAATCCGTGGCTCATACACCTTGTCTGTCAACCACTTAAAAAATAATTGAAAAAATATTTGTTAGGTAACTTAAAAGTTACCTAACTTTGCGTAACTTTTAAGTTACCTAATTATGAGCAAAGAAATTAAACACAACCTATTCTTCGAGCATAGCCCGGAAGTTGTCTGGGACTATCTCACCAAGCCTGAACTTATAGAGCAATGGCTGATGAAAAATTCTTTCCAACCCAAAGTGGGATGTCAGTTCCAATTTTTTATGAGTCCCATGCCGGACCATAAATTTGACGGTAATATGCATTGTACCGTAGTGGAACTTATCCCTCTGAAAAAACTTACTTATACATGGAAATGTGGCCCCGGTGACGGATCAATAAATCTTGATTCAGTCGTCACGTGGACACTTCATGAAAGAGATAATGGAACCGAACTCCAATTGGTACATGATGGATTCAAAATTTTGGAAGATTACTTTATGTTCACTGCTATGAATGCAGGTTGGTTGATGAACATGCAAAAAATTCCTACACTAATTAATAACGCAAAAAATGACACAGGCAAATCTTGACGCATTCCAGGTGATTGCTGATCCGAGCAGGCGGCAAATGTTGGTATTGCTTTCGAAGGAGAGCATGACCATAAATTCACTTGCTGAAAATTTTGACATGAGCCGTCCCGCGGTTTCCAAACATATCAAGATCATGTATACTGCCGGATTTATAACCATCACTGATGTAGGCAGGGAACGGTATTGTACACTCAAAAAGGATGGCTTTAGTGAGTTGCAGGAATGGATAGATTTCTTCGATAAATTCTGGATAAGCAAATTGAAGAAACTCGAAGCCCTGCTCAATAAAAAAACAAAATGAATTATTCACATAAATTGTATTCACCAATAAAATTAATTACAATGAACAATCAGAATTATCACAGCAGTATAGCTGCAAACGTTACCCCTAATGAAGCATTTGCGGGTATTGCCAATGTAGGAGCCTGGTGGGCAAAAAGTTTCAAGGGAAGTGCCCTTAAAAAGGGAGATACTTTCACCGTTGATTTTGGTAAAACAAATGTAGCTTTTGAAATTATTGAAGCCGTTCCGGAAAAGAAATCGGTGTGGAAAGTTACCGATTGCTACCTTGACTGGCTAAATGACAAGACTGAATGGAAGAATAACGAAATTGTCTGGGAGATTTCTTCCAAGAATGGCGCGACTCAAATTGACATGACGCATGTTGGATTAACACCGGATGTGGAATGTTATAATGATTGCTTTGCCGGATGGAACGGACATATAAATGGAAGCTTGAAGAATCTGCTCAATGATGGAAAAGGAAAGCCTGAGTGATTTTTTGAAAAATCCGTGTTTTCTGTGTAATCAATTCAATCCGTTCCGCCAAGGCGGACAGACAAACAAAAAAAGCCCCGCAATAATGCGGGGCTTTTTTCTGTGGGCCCACCTGGGCTTGAACCAGGGAC
>CAILMK010000054.1 GCA_903835275.1 uncultured bacterium
CTGATATTCTGATAATATTTAAAGCTGAAATACCCGCTGCAGACGCAAAATATCCGCCTAAATAGATTTCGCTATTATATACTTGAAAGCAATTAAGGGCACTTCTAAATATCCATTACCCTTCAAAAATACTATAAAATGCTAATTTAGCGTCATGAAAACAGAATATCAGGCAGGATTCTGGGATTTGTACATTAGAACCAAGAGAATCATTGATTTTAAAACCCATTTGACAGTATATGCAAATTAATAGATTGGGAATATTTTGTCTGATGCGTGACTGCAATATTTTAGCTTAAACATTTTCTAATTTTTGGCAGCAAACCCTATTTTGCTGCCGTTTTATAGTTTTTTTGTATATTTGAAGAATCGAAGATACGAAGTTAAATATTGATCGCTTTAAGAAGCATTTTCATGGTAAAGCTGTGCTTACCAATGAAGATATACTAAACTTCTACATGAAATTAGAGCCGGAAATCAAACCTGCGACGATTAACTGGCGGATCTATTCGTTAGTTAAATTTGGCGTTCTTGCCCGGATTGGTAGAGGTAAATTCACATTAGGCGAGGGTAAAAATTTCATTCCTGCTCTAACCCGTAGTCTTAAAATACTGAACAAGAGGCTACATGATCAATTCCCGTATTTGCAAACCTGCATTTGGAATACTTCTCTTTTGAATGAATTTATGCTGCATCAGCCCGGCAGGTTCTACACCTTAGTTGAAGTTGATAAGGATGGAGTAGAATCGGTCTTTTATTTTTTAAAGGGAAATTCTAAAAACGTGTTTCTTGATCCGAAACCTGATATACTTAGTCGTTATGCCTCAGAAGTCCAGAATGCCATAATCGTAAGAACTCTGGTATCGGAAGCGCCAACACAGGTTATTCAAGGTGTCAATACCACTACCATAGAAAAGCTATTAGTTGATATTTTTAGTGATGATACCCTGTTTGCTTCTCAACAAGGTGGAGAATTGCTGGAAATTTTCAGGGAGGCACTTTCCAAATACGCTGTTAATGAGAGCCGTATGTTACGTTATGCCAATAGAAAAAGAAAAAAAGCCAAACTAGAACCATACTTAGAGAATATTTCTAATTATCGGCAGCAAACGGGAAATGCTGCCAATTTATAGAAATTATGATTAGTCATGAATCTCTTACAACCAAGTGGTTAGATCACGTATCTGAGGCAAACCGTCATGCGGACAAAATATTGATTGAAAAAGTTATCCGGGCTTTGCTACTATTAGAAGGACTATCATCATCGGGTTTGCCATTCACATTTAAAGGCGGCACAGCCTTAATGCTTTTAATGAATTCTGCCAAGCGACTGTCAATTGATATTGATATAATCCTGGACGCGAAACCTGCAAATCCTGATAAACTCATGGAAAATGTGGCAAAGGAGAAAGGGTTCACAAGGATTGAATTGCAACATCGTCCAGTTAGCTCCCATATTGAAAAGATGCATTATAAATTTTTCTACGAGCCAGTTCACAAGACTATGGCAACAGAAGAATATGTTTTACTGGATATTTTATTTGAAGAGAACCTATATCAGAATATAAGGGAGCATAAGATTGAATCCACATTCCTGATAACTGCTGACGAACCAGTCATGGTAAATATCCCTTCCTACGAAGACTTATTGGGCGATAAGCTGACCGCCTTTGCTCCCTATACAACTGGCATTCCATACTTCAGAGGACAAACGAGCATGAGTATGGAAATCATTAAGCAACTCTACGATATTGGCAATTTGTTTGATCTAACAGAAGAATTAAAAGTCATCCGTAATACTTTTCACAAAATTGCGAAGACAGAAATAGCATATCGTACACTTGATGGGATCACTTCTGAAGAAGTATTGGAAGATGTTTTCCAAACATCCCTTTGCTTAACGCTACGGGGTATGGATGGCAAAGGCGACTTTGATCAATTACAGCAAGGACTCGTTCGCCTGAAGAATTTCATTTTCTCGGAAAGCTATCATTTAGAAAAAGCCATTCCGCACGCTGCAAAAGCAGCTTACCTTTCACGCCTGATCCCAACAAAACAAGAAGTTATTGAAAAATATATTTCTTCTACTCAAATTGCCGATGCCATCATAATAGCTCCGTACAACACACGCTTAAACAGGCTAAAGAAATCAAGTCCAGAAGCCTTCTTTTATTGGTGGAAAGCAACTCTATTGGATTAAGGAAGCACTTCCCCCCAACAATTTGTTGGACTACTTTATGAAATTGCATTAATCCTTTGACACCTGCGAAAAAAAATTAAAAATCCATGACTCAACGTGTTCGGCTAAATATCTCCGAACCAACGATGGGGCTTCGCATAAACATTTTTCAAATAATTGACTAACTTTGCTAAAAGTCTTCAATATGACAGATAATAAAGATGAAGATAAAGACTGGGTTAAAAATGATCTAAACGACATTGGTAAGGCTCTACATGGTCTGTGGAAATTGGGAAGGTGGATAATACCTTTAGCAATAATTGCATTACCTTTTTTTCACTTTGTTCCATCCAGAGGTTTGGTTTTTCCAAAGGAATACCCCACCTTTAGTCATACGATAATTACTGAATCTGATATTGAAGATTTATGTAATGAATATAACAATGCTTCTTTTCTTGAAAAGATAGCAATTCAAAATGATGGCTTTCACCGCAAGCTCATGGAAAAAGGAATAATTTAC
>CAILMK010000055.1 GCA_903835275.1 uncultured bacterium
AATAATGAACATTTTTCGACTCTCTTCGTATCAGGATATAACCGGATGAATCAACGGCGCTTATAGATACCAGGGTATCCTTGTCCTGTTTTCTTTCGGAATAATTTACAAAACTGACATGATTTTTCTTGTAAAGTGCCACCAGTTCGGCAGGCTGGGGTTTTAAAATTTCAGCATATTGCGCGGATGACCGCAAGGCAAGCCCCATTACAACAGCTATAAGGATCCAATTTTTCATACGTTGCTTGATATTTTCAGAAATCATGCTAATAAGACGGTAAAATTACAAGAACCGTGCTGAAAACATGGATTTTTTTTTCGGGAATGAATTCATCATGACATTATACTGTTGATTAACTTTGTATAAGGAATGGATTTTTCAAAAGACTACTATAAGGTACTGGGTATTAAGGATACTGCCAATATTGAGCAAATCCGTAAGGCATACCGTATGCTGGCTTTGAAATACCATCCTGACAGGAACAGGGACAATAAAAATATTGCCGAGCATTTCCACAGGGTAAAGGAAGCGTATGAAATTTTATCCGATTCCCTCAAAAAACGCCAATATGATGCGGTAAGACACAGGAAAATGTATTCCCCCTATTCTTTTGCGAAGGACCTGGACCTGGGGCATGACAACCGTGATTATAGCAAGCCTCCGGCACCGCCAAAGAAAAGGGACCGGTTAATTTGGCTGAAACCGGTCCTGTTTATCGCGATAGCAATAATTGCGGTATGGGTGATGATGCACCTGAAGAGATGAATTGAAAAACAACGATCGCTCTCGCGAGCGTCCGCTCGCGGTTTTGTTGCACTTTCTGCAAGTGGACACTCGCAGGAGCGGGATGAAAACTTAAAAATATACTATTATGAGAACCATAGGACTGCTGATTATTTCCAATTGTTTTATGACATACGCCTGGTACGGGCATTTAAAGCATCCGGGTGTGCCTCTCTGGAAAGCCATCCTTATTAGCTGGGCGATCGCATTTCTGGAATATTGCTTTATGGTTCCTGCAAACCGTTTGGGCTACGGACAATTTACGGGTGCACAATTGAAAACCATACAGGAAGTAATTACCCTTACAATATTTGCCATATTTTCCGTGATATACCTGAAGGAGCCCTTCAGATGGAATTATGCCGTCGCCTTCGGATTTATAGTACTGGCGGTGGTTTTTATGTTCAAGAAGTAAAGTTACTTTTTGTGTTTCATGCTGGCGCGAGCGTCCGCTCGTGCCGTCGTTCTGATTTTGATTATTTTCCCTTCTTACCTTCATCACCAGCAAGCTTGAAATTAATAGGAAGCATATAATACACGCGGACAGGCTTGCCGTTTTGCATACCGGGAGAGAATCTTGCCAGCTTTTTGACGACGCGTATTGCTTCATTATTACAGGCTCCGTCATCGCCAACAATTCCTTTCTTTACAGTGACCTGAGATACGCTTCCGTCTTTTTCCACGACGAAACTAACAATTACCTTTCCCTGGATATTTTCTTTCATTGCCTTTTTAGGATAGTGCATATCCTGGTTGATAAAAGCAATCAGTGCATTTTCCCCTCCGGGGTATGCCGGGAATTTTTCAATGTCTTTCAGTGCATAAACTGTAGTATCTTCAGGTGACGATATTTCTGAATTTTCGAGATTCGCCTTTGCGAAAAATGAGATCAATAAAAATATTGAAAAAATAAAAGCTGTTTTTTTCATGGTTTTAGTTTTGAATTCTGAATGTAATGGGTATCGAAAACGCAACTTTAACAAGTCTGCCATTCTGAATGCCCGGGGTAAATTTTTTAAGCATACTTACTACCCGTACAGCTTCATTATTGCATCTATCGTCATCTCCTTCTATGCCTTTTTTTACATGTACATCTGTTACACTCCCATCCTTATCAACAACGAAGGCAACGGTGACTTTTCCCTGGATATTAGCCCGCCTTGATTTTCTCGGATATTTCACATGTTTTGAAATAAAGCCAACAAGGGCGTCATCGCCGCCGGGATAGGTAGGCATTGTTTCAATGTTGACTATATCATAGACTTTGGAAGAATCTTTTTCAGCAGCATTGTTTTTACGAACAATGACATCTTGCGCACCGGATTTACCAGTCCCATTTTTCTGCCCAAAAACTGATAAAGTCAGTAGCAACAGGAATGGGAGAAAAAGAAATTGTTTTTTCATGATGGTTATTTAGAAAAAATTAATTCTTCGCCAGGAAATCCTCTGCCAGTTTAACCATGTTCTCACTACCGATCATCAAAGGTACTCTTTGGTGCAATTCGCCGGGAACGATATCAAGGATACGGTCCTTGCCATTAGTTGCCCTGCCACCCGCCTGTTCTGCTACAAATGCAAGCGGATTTGCTTCGTAAAGTAATCTCAGCTTGCCATTCGGAGTCTTGGCAGTAGGAGGGTAGATGAATATCCCGCCCTTCAATAAATTCCTGTGGAAATCTGCTACAAAGGAACCGATATATCTGCTGCTATAGGGACGGTTGGTAGCCTTATCTTCGCCCTTGCAGTATTCAACATATTTTTTTATTCCGGCAGGGAATTGCGCTTCATTTCCCTCGTTGATGGAATAGATCTTCGCATCTTTTGGAGTCTGTATATTTGGATGAGAAAGGCAAAATTCCCCTATGGAAGGATCCAGTGTAAATCCATTTACGCCGTTCCCTGTAGTATATACCAGAATAGTGGATGAACCGTAAATAACATAACCCGCAGCCACTTGTTGCGCACCTTTCTGGAGGCAATCTTCAACTGTGCCTGGTCCGCTGCCTTTGGATACACGCCTGTACACACTGAAAATAGTACCGATGCTGGCATTCACATCTATATTGGAGGAACCATCCAGCGGATCAAAAAGAACCACATATTTGCATTCACCTTCCTTGAATTCCACCTGTATCACATCATCGTTTTCCTCAGAGCCCATAACGCATACTTCACCTCCGGAGGAAAGGGCTGAGATCAGTTGATCATTGGCATAAATATCCAGCTTCATTACTTCCTCGCCCTGCACATTGGTAGTACCGTGGTTACCGAGGATATTTACAAGTCCTGCCTTGTTGACTTCGCGGTTAATGATCTTCGCTGCAGTGCCAATATCACTCAAAAGGCGGGATAAATCGCCCGAAGCGTATTGAAAATCGTCCTGTCTTTCAATGATAAACTGGTTTAATGTCTTTACGTTGCCGTTCATTGTCTGGATATTAATAAATTTGCGCAAAGATAATAAAAAAGGGACAAGTGACGAGGGATAAGGGACATCCTGATTTCGGATTTACGATTGCGGATTTCGTTCGCCGCGGCGAAGCGAATTGCCAATTGCGGATTAACCCCCAACCCCTAAAACGCCGATAAAAGCGATGTCGCACACTAAAAATCGAAGATTTTTACACTTCCCCTCCTGTTTTTAGGAGGGGTGCCCTTTAGGGCGGGGTGGTCGATAGGGGGATGACAAGAACCTTTTAATGAAACACTAAAATGACACCAAACATACGCCATACCACCGAAGCTGATCTTCCATCAGTTTTTGAACTCATAAAAGAGCTTGCGCACTATGAAAAGGCTCCCGAAGAAGTGACCCTTACCGTCGAACAATTGGTGAAGGATTTTCATGCAGGATTATTCATTGCATTTGTTGCTGAAATGGAGAATGAAATTAAAGGTCTTGCATTGATTTACCCCATCTATTCCACCTGGAAGGGATTGTGCTATTACCTCGAGGATATTATAGATCGG
>CAILMK010000056.1 GCA_903835275.1 uncultured bacterium
CAAAAAAATTTCCTCGATTGCGAAGGATTCCGTTATTTTGAAGCCGAATTACGTACGTTCAAAATAACTTACCAAACAAATGGATTCTCTTCGATTCAAAGCATTAGCATCTATTCAAAACAGACAGGACGACAAGCAAAAACCCGCAAAATCAGTTATCTCAGAAATTTACGGCACGCACGTATTCGGGGATAAGACTATGCGGAAGTATCTACCGAAGGATACTTATAAGAGCGTGACCTCCATCATCCAAACCGGTGAAAAGATCAGCCGCAAAGTAGCTGATGAAGTTGCTGCAGGCTTGAAAAGCTGGGCCATGGAAATGGGCGCAACGCATTATACCCACTGGTTTCAGCCAATGACGGGTACTACTGCGGAAAAGCATGATTCCTTTTTTGAACTCCGTGATGGCGAGCCTGTTGAAAACTTTTCAGCCGGTGCCTTGGTACAACAGGAACCCGATGCATCCAGCTTTCCGAACGGTGGAATCAGAACTACCTTTGAAGCAAGGGGTTATACAGCCTGGGACCCAAGTTCTCCTGCATTTTTGATGCGTACGCAGGCAGGGCTTACGCTCTGCATTCCTACTATATTTGTTTCTTATACAGGCGAGGCCCTGGATTATAAAGCACCACTACTCAAAGCATTGCATTTTGCTGAACAGGCTTCCGTGGAAGTTTGTCATTATTTTGATCCGAAAGTAAAAAAGGCGGCAGCTACCTTAGGTATTGAGCAAGAGTACTTTCTTGTAGATGCCGCGTTATTTAATGTGCGTACTGACCTGATGCTTACAGGAAGGACTTTATTCGGACACTCTCCTGCAAAGGGGCAACAACTGGAAGACCATTATTTTGCTTCTATTCCTGACAGGGTGCTTGCATTCATGACCGATTTTGAAAAGGAAGCCTACCAACTCGGTATTCCTTTGAGGACCAGGCATAATGAGGTTGCCCCGTCCCAATACGAATGTGCTCCTCAGTTTGAGGATGTTAATATAGCTGTTGACCATAACCAATTACTCATGGATGTCATGGGTAAAGTTGCCAAGCGTCATAATCTTGAATGTATCCTGCATGAAAAACCATTTGCAGGGGTAAACGGATCAGGAAAGCATTGTAACTGGAGTATCGGAACAGATACAGGAGTCAATCTTCTTTCTCCGGGCGATAATCCAAAAAGCAATCTGCAATTCCTTACCTTCTTTATTAATACCATTAAGGCGGTAAATGATAATGCCGACCTTTTGAGGGCAAGTATTGCAAGCGCATCCAATGACCACAGGCTTGGTGCTAATGAAGCTCCTCCGGCGATCATTTCAATATTCATTGGTGAAGCTCTTGCCAATGTTTTGCATGAACTTGAATCCCCGAAGAAGGATAAAAAATCTGCTACGGCAAGCAACAAGGCAACCGTTCAAATTCCGAAGGTTCCTGAAATTTTACTTGATAATACTGACCGTAACCGCACCTCGCCTATTGCCTTCACCGGTAATAAGTTTGAATTCCGTGCGGTTGGCTCTTCTTCCAATACAGCTTCGGCAATGATTGTCTTAAACACAATTGTAGGTAGCCAGCTTAAAGCCTTTAAAACAGAGGTAGATAGCCTTATAGCTGCTGACCATTCCACAGAAGAAGCCATACTGATAGTTTTGAGAGGATATGTGAAGGATGCCAAGAAGATTCTTTTTGAAGGCAATAATTATAGTGAGGATTGGGTAAAGCAAGCTGAAAAACGCGGGCTTTCCAACATTAAAACCACTCCTGAATCTCTGGATGCCTATATTTCTGAGAAGACGATTAAATTATTTGAAGAAAATGGTATCCTGTCAGAAAGGGAACTTGAAGCAAGACACGATATATTACTAGAGCATTATACCAAGCAGATCCAGATAGAATCCAGGATGATCGGTGAAATGGCTTTATCCCAAATCATGCCTTGCGCGATTGATTACCTGAATGAATTATTATTGAATTACGGCCAACTATCTGATAACGGCTTTGTGACTGAAGCTGAAATGGGCAAGGATTACATTTCCCGCATCTCCAACCATATCAACCTGATACGAACAAACGTATTTGAAATGATTGAGGAAAGAAGGAGTGCCAATAAAATAGAAGGTTCCAAGCAGAAAGCCATTGCATACTGTCACAAAGTGAAGCCTTACTTCGAAATCATCCGTTACCACGCTGATAAACTTGAACTTTATGTTGACGATAAATTATGGCCGCTACCGAAATATAGGGAGCTACTTTTCGTTAAATAAGTAAATATATAAAATACAAATAGTACAACAATTTGGAATATCTCTCAAATTTTAAGTATTTTGCGAACAATTAATAACATTGCCGATATGCGAACATGCTACGTATGCTTACTTCTATGTGTAATTGGTCTGGGTTTTTACTCCTGCTCTCCAAAGTCTAGTCCCGGTGTTTATGAAAGCATGGAACAATATGCTCAGGCTATCGATGGCTATAAGAAATTGTACAAAGCTCAAAAGGTAAGAACCGAGAAGGCAAAACTGGCTTATAAGATTGGGGAACTTCAGGCAAAGAACTACAACTACAAACAGGCTGATGACTGGTTTACTATTGCTGCGGCATTAGGATATTCTGATGTAAAGCTTCACTATCAATTAGCTGAAGCCAAGAAAATGAATGAAAAATACCTTGAGGCCCTCAAGGAATTTGAAATTTATGAAAAGGAAGTTCCCGGTGATCCAAAGGTTACCGAAGAGAAAAAGCTTGTAAAAGAAGCTATGGACTGGAAAACCAATCCGCAAACGCGCTTTGTTGTTGACAACTTCAAACTTGCCAATACACCAAATTCAGAATGGGCACCCTTCCTGAAAAAGGATATTCTCTATTTTACTTCTGATCGTCCCGGGACAACAGGTAATAAAGTTTTCGGACGTACCAATGGTGCCTATAGTGATATCTTTTTCATGGAAAGGAAATATAATGGCAAGGATAAGAAAACTGTAAAATGGACAGCTCCTTCCCTTTTGGCCGGTGAAGTAAATACCATCATGAATGAGGGTACTGCTTATGTAGATGCGAAGGGAAATACCATGTATTACACCCAGTGCAATGGTGCCAAAGGTGATAGTATCAGGAATTGCGTAGTCATGATGGCTGAGAACAAAGGCAAGGGCTGGAGTGCAGGAACAATACTTCCTTTTTGCGTGGATACATCTTCAGACTATGGACAACCCGCTATTTCCCCGGACGGACAAAGACTTATTTTCTCAAGTGATATACCAGGTGGCGAAGGCAAGCATGACTTGTATCTTTCCACTTATGTAAAGAGAAGCCATACATGGAGCGATCCTATCAACCTTGGTAAGACTATCAATACAGAGGGTGATGAAATGTTCCCTTACTGGTTGAACGATACAACACTTTACTTTAGCTCTAATGGGCTTCCGGGTATGGGTGGTATGGATATATTCGTTACTACGGGCAAGAATCCTTCATGGAGCAAGCCAAAGAACTTGAAATACCCAATCAATTCCGGTGGTAATGATATCAGCATCACTTATGATGAAGGACAGGAATCAGGCTTTTTTGCTTCTGACCGTTTGCACGGTTTAGGACAATTAGATATTTATACCTTCTATATTACCCCACTTACTTTCAGTATCCGTGGTACGGTTTATAATACCCTTACCAATCTTCCTGAACGTGGAGTATCTGTAAAACTGGAAGGCAATAACGGCACCAAGCTGGAAGCAACTACCAATGATAGCGGTAACTATTTTTTCAAACTTTTCAAGAACGAACAATACCAGGTGGTTTCCAAAAAGAAGAACTTCTTTAACAGTAAGCCTGTGTATGCTACCACTGTTGGATTCGATCTATCCCAACACTATGTAAGGAAGGATATGTTTGTAACGCCACAGGAAATAGCATTGGATTTGAAGGGTATCCATTATGACCTTGACAAGTATTTTATTCGTGAAGATGCCAAGCCAATCCTTGACTCATTGGTAGGCTTAATGAGTGAATACCCATATATAGTTGTGGAACTTAGCTCGCATACAGACTGTCGTTCCAGCTATGCTTACAACGATACGCTATCCCAAAGGCGTGCTGATGCAGCAGTTGCTTATATGGCCAGCAAAGGTGTAGATCCTGACAGAATGGTTGCCAAGGGATACGGTGAAAGGCAACTGAAAAACAATTGTGCCTGCGAAGATGGCAAAGGCCCTGGTATGGATTGTACAGAAGAAGAACACCAGGTTAACCGTCGTACAGAGTTCAAGGTACTCCGCAGCGATTACGTTCCGAAACATAAATAATCTGTTTATAACAAAATAGAAAAACCGCCTCAAAAGGGCGGTTTTTTTTTGTTCCCTCACCCCCAGCCCCTCTCCACATGGCGAGGGGAGCAGCTCGTGCTTCGTAAAAAGTTGATAACGACGACAAAGTATTCTGATATTTCGCAGCTATCAAAGACGCGATTAATCGCGTCTCTACAAAACTGCCATATTCCTGCATAGGGTTGAAACCCTATGCTATGCAGAAAATATTGTTTTTCAAATTCTGCCTGATTAGGATAGGGTTTCAACCCTATCCATTCCCTGCACCGCGAATTG
>CAILMK010000057.1 GCA_903835275.1 uncultured bacterium
ATACATTTACAGCAAAATAAAGCATTTTCCAGATGAAAGTTACATATTACGGACATTCCTGTTTCTCAGTTCAAACCAAGGACGTTAACATCCTGTTTGATCCATTTATCCGCCCCAATGCGCTGGCTGCACATATTAATGTAGAAGAGATAAAGCCTGATATTATTCTCCTTACCCACGGTCATTGGGATCATATAGCTGACCTGATGGAGATCGTTAAAAACAGCGGCGCCAAGGTGGTTTCCAATTTTGAGATCGTTACCTGGCTGCAAAACGAGGGACTGACCGATCTGCACCCGATGAATATTGGCGGGTCGTGGAAATTTGACTGGGGAAAGGTTAAGTACGTAAATGCTATCCACTCCAGCAGCATGCCTGATGGCGCTTATGGTGGCATTCCCGGTGGATTTGTGGTTATTACTGATGAAGGAAACTTCTATTATTCAGGGGATACCGCCCTTGCCCTCGATTTCCAAATGATCGGGGAAGAATTCGACCTTGATTTCTGCGTGCTTCCTATTGGCGATAACTTTACCATGGGCGTTTCCGACGCGATCGTTTGCGCTGATTTTGTGCAATGCGATAAAGTGATCGGCGTGCATTACGATACTTTCCCGCCAATTACCATTAACCATGAAAAAGCTAAAGCCGAATTTGAGGAAATGGAAAAGGAACTGATCCTGATGAAGATTGGATCGAGCTGGGAGCTGTAGGCTTAGACCACAGTCGACGGACCACAGACCACAGAAAATTTTAAATTCATAAAAATGGCCATGGTACCCAAAAAGCACGAACGCAGAGCGTGGATCCTTGTGAGCCTGGGTTGGTTATATTTTGCTATTATTGGATACCTTGGAACCTGGGACGATTATAAAGTTTTCAGGGACGGAGAAACTGTAAACGCCACTTTTATTGGAATGTCTGACAAATATATTCGTAAACGAGACCAGTTTGCAGACTTTGTTTATAATGGCGATACATTTTCAAAAAATTTTGGAAGCACATACGCGGATGATCACCGGATTGGTGATGTAATAAAGTTCAGGCATATACCCGGAGACAAAAAGGAATATGAGATTGATGGTTCATCTGACAATTATATTATAGAATTTGTTGCATGTACACTCTTTGCCCTTGCATTCGTATTTTGTATTTACAAGGCAGTCGTTTTTAAACTTTAGAATCTAAACACTAGATATATTTTGCTCTCGCGAGCGTCCGCTCGCGTAAACGGAATTCCTTTAAAATCTGCAAAGAAAGAAAAGTTGCCAACTTTCTAAATCGTCGTCAAATAAGGTTGGCAACTTTATCTGCACCGCGTGGCTGTCCAGATATGTGGACAACTTATAAATGTTCATATCTTTTGTGGACAAATTCTCAAAATAAATCATGTGGGTAACTGTTTTGATTTAGTAATTTTACAGGAAATTTGTAAACAGGCACTGCAAGCATTCAATTTCATGTAATGTGGTGAGGATTAAAAGAAAGACAATTATTATTACGTTAACGTAGCTGATAATTGCATGTGGACAAGAACTATGGGAAAGATTATAGCGATAGCAAACCAAAAAGGCGGCGTTGGTAAAACAACTACCTCCATTAACCTTGCTGCATCATTTGCGGCACTTGAATTCAGAACCTTATTAATAGATGCCGATCCCCAGGCCAACTCCACCTCCGGTGTAGGCATGGATCCTGCCACGGTGCAGACCAGCATTTATGAAACCATTATTAATAATAGTGATCCAAGGCTGGCGATCCTGAAAACGGATATTGATTTTCTGGATATTCTTCCTTCTCACATCGATCTGGTAGGTGCTGAAATAGAGCTTATCAACATGGAAAACCGTGAGTGGATGATGAAGCGCAGCCTGGATAAGATCCGTAATGATTATGATTTCGTGATCATAGACTGCTCTCCTTCACTGGGTATCATTACCGTGAATGCATTGGCTGCAGCCGATTCCATTATTATTCCTGTACAGTGCGAGTTCTTTGCCTTGGAAGGGCTTGGTAAATTATTGAATACGATCAAGATCATCCAGACCAATCTGCATCCGGAACTGGAAATAGAAGGTATACTCCTTACTATGTATGATGTGCGCCTGCGCCTATCCAACCAGATCGTGGAAGAAGTGAAAACGCATTTCCAGAACCTTGTGTTTGATACTATTATACAACGTAATATCCGCCTGAGCGAAGCGCCGAGTTTCGGGGTGCCTGTACTATTGCATGATGCGTCCTCAAAGGGTGCGATCAACCACCTGAACCTTGCCAAGGAAATTCTGGTGAAGAATGGCATGACTGCATTGCACGAATCTATTAAACAGGGACTGAACTAACAAAAAAATGACAGTTAAGAAAAGTGGCCTTGGAAAGGGCCTGACAGCATTATTACAGAATGTCAATACCGATGTTTCAGGAAAAAATCCTGTGGCACTCAATAGCATTGCGGAAATAAGCATCTCCGATATAGAGGCAAATCCGTTCCAGCCGCGCCATGAATTTGACGAAGCCGCACTGGATGAACTTGCGGAATCCATTACCGTTCACGGAATTATCCAGCCTATTACAGTACGTAAGGTAGGACATGGAAAATACGAAATCATTTCCGGAGAAAGGCGTACCCGCGCTTCCATCCGCGCAGGATTGAAGACCATTCCGGCGTATGTGCGCCTATCCAATGACCAGCAAATGCTGGAAATGGCATTGATAGAAAATATACACAGGGAAAATTTGAATCCCGTGGAAATCGCGCTTAGTTACCAGCGCCTTATGGAAGAATGTACCCTGAAGCAGGAAGAACTTGCCGAAAGGGTAGGGAAGAACCGCAGCACGGTAACAAATTATCTGCGCTTACTCAAGCTGCCGGAAGAGATCCAGATTGCATTGCGCGACGGACAGATCACCATGGGTCACGCGCGTCCGCTGATTGGATTGGAAGACAAGGAATTTGCATTACATATCCTCGATGATATTATTGATAATGACCTGAGCGTACGTTCCGTAGAGGAGATGGTCAAGAATAAGAATCTACCTGCGAGGGATGGCAAGACAAAAACCGGTGGTGGCAGTCATGCAGCAACATCCAGGGTAGAGAACCTCAATGTCTGGGAACAGAAATTTGCAAACCTTTGGAATTCCAAGGTGACTATTAAAATGGGTAAGAACGGCAAGGGGGTTGTATCCATTGCATTTAATACTGAAGATGACTTGGTAAAGATGGCGGAAAAGCTGGAGAAGTAATCAGACTATAAATTCCGGAAGATAGAATTAAACCTTGCAGTTTTTAAAAGCTGCAAGGTTTTTTTTATATTTGTTACCATGATTGTTACAGGCATTAACAGCAAACAGCGTTATGAAACCGTTATAAGTGCCGGGAATAATGTCATTATTGCCGATGAAACTACTGCTAATGGTGGTAAAGATTCAGGCTTCACGCCGCATGAGTTATTAGGGGCAGCACTTGCCAGCTGTACAAGTATTACATTACGTATGTATGCTGACAGAAAAAAAATGGACCTGGAAGAAATCAGGGTTGAAGTAAGTGCAGAACATAGCAGCGAACCAAATACTACAATACTTAACTTGCTTATACACTTAGAAGGTGATATTACCCCTGTAGAAAAATCCAGGCTTCTTGAAATTGCAAACTTATGTCCTATCCACAAAGTATTGGAAGGGACTACAAAAATAAATTCTTCATTAGTATGAAAGATATTACCAAGCACTATTCCAATGGTGAAGTAACCGTAGTATGGAAGCCAATGCTTTGCCAGCACTCAGCCAAATGCTTCACCGGCCTGCCGGAAGTTTTTGATCCACGTGTACGCCCATGGATCACCCCGGAAGGCGCCACTACAGCTGAAATTATTTTGCAGGTAAAAAAATGCCCGAGCGGGGCGCTGAGTTTTTTTATGAATGAAGATGTAAATGAACATCCAAAGGACATTGGCGGGAATGAATACGATGCTTATGATGCATAAAGAGAAATTGTGTTCGAGGGGTGCGTAGACTTTCATAATGAATGAGGAGGTGAATAATGTTGTCTAAAATATTGGGAGTAATCCTTGTAGCTGCTTATGTAGGTTTTCGTTTCAGGAATTATTTTTTAAGATTAAAATTTCATACACGGAGATACAAAAAAGCGAAGGAACTCGAAAAGGATAAAAAGTAAATTTATCGGTTTGGGAAAAGATGCCGAAGGTATCACACGTTTATAGAAAAATCAATGCTTGTAATTCTACGACCCCAAAGCGGGTCGAACAAAGTTCGATACCTTCGGCATCGAAACCCAATATGAATCCTATATGCTATAAACGTTTAATCCCTTCGGGATTCGGATCCCCCCAATAACTACTCCCCCAATCAATTTTCCTTCTTTTCAATGTATTCACAGACTTAGGATTTAAATTTGCTGAGCGAAGGATCATTTTTTTAGGAAGCATTAGAAG
>CAILMK010000058.1 GCA_903835275.1 uncultured bacterium
ATGTGACTGGAGTTCAGACGTGTGCTCTTCGATCTGTAAAGTTGATCTTACTTCAATATTTTGTAACTCACATCTCGTCATCACGGTCTATTCTGTTTTATAATAAGCTATTCTCTTATCTTTGAAACCAATTATAATCACTTAGCAATGAAAAACATATTAATGTTCTGCATTCTTGCATCAATTATTTTATGCCAATGCAAATCCAATTCGGCAATTAGCCCGGTTCAACAGGCGGCACAATCCTACCTGGATCGATACAACCTCAAATACAAGGAACTTTACACAGCATCCAGTGAGGGCCAGTGGAAAGTAAATACAAAAATGGTAAAGGGCGATTCATCCAATGCTCTGGAATCCAGGAAAGCTGATGAAGCCATGGCTGATTTCACTGGCAGCAAAATAAATATTGATTCTTCCCAGTATTTCCTGAAGCATCAAACAGAATTGACGGAATTGCAGGTAAAGCAGTTGAAAAAGATACTGTTCCTTGCAGGAAATAATCCTGAAACACTGAAAGACAAGGTCAAAGCACGCATCAAGGCAGAAACAGCCCAGACAGAAGCCCTGTATAGTTTTAAATATATGGTTGACGGAAAAAATGTCAGCACTAACGATATAGATTCCATACTTGGAGCGGAAACAAACCTTGCAAAAAGGCAAAAAGCGTGGGAAGCCAGCAAGGAAGTGGGGAAAACACTGATTGGCGGCCTTGAAAACCTACAAAAGCTCAGGAATGAAACCGTTCAGGGCTTGGGATTCCATGATTTTTTTGGTTACCAAGTCTCAGAATATGGAATGACCACGGATGAAATGATGGAAATGAACCATAAATTCATGCAGGAAGTTTGGCCTTTGTACCGTGAACTTCATACCTACGCACGTTATGAACTCGCAAAAAAATACAAGGTAAAGGATGTGCCTGATATGCTGCCGGCTCATTGGCTGGGCAATCGCTGGGGTCAGGACTGGAGTTCCATGATCACAGTAAAAGGGCTTAATACAGATAGTATCCTCAAAACAAAAACGGCCGAATGGATCGTGAAAAAAGGAGAGGAATTTTATGTAAGTATGGGCTTTGATCCGCTGCCGAAAACCTTCTGGGAAAAATCCAGCCTTTATCCGGTGCCGAAGGGTGCAGGATATTCTAAGAATAACCATGCCTCCGCCTGGCATATTGACCTCGACAAGGATGTGCGAAGCCTGATGAGTGTGGTGCCGAATTCAGAATGGTATGAAACAGTCAACCATGAACTCGGACATATATATTACTACATGACGTACTCCAACAAAGATGTTCCATACTTGGAAAGGGAAGGCGCCAATCGTGCCTACCATGAAGCTTTCGGAACTATGATTGGACTGGATGCCATGCAAAAGCCTTTCCTTGCCAAAAACGGATTGCTTCCTGAAAATGCAAAAACTGATGACATGCAGGAATTGCTGCAACAGGCAATGAAATACGTAGTCTTTATTCCGTTTTCTTCCGGGGTGATGACCGGCTTTGAACACGACCTGTACGCAAATAACCTTCCACGCGCGGAATACAATAAGCGCTGGTGGGAGCTTGCCAAACAATACCAGGGAATGGTCCCTCCTGCTGACAGGAATTCTTCTGAATATTGTGACGCAGCTTCAAAAACTCACATCAATGACGATCCGGGACAATATTATGATTACGCTATTTCATTCATCCTTTTATTCCAGGTGCATGATCATATTGCAAAAGAGATATTGCACCAGGATCCGCACGCTGCCTCCTACTATGGCAACAAGGATGTTGGCAAATTCCTCAAGGACATCATGTACTGGGGCGGAAGCCGTGACTGGAGAAAAGTGCTGAAAGAAAAAACAGGCAGCGACCTCAGCGCGAAAGCCATGCTTGAATACTTCCAACCCCTGATGGAATACCTCAAAAAAGAAAACACCGGAAGAAAATATACTTTGCCGGAAACGATCTGAGGAATATTAAATAATAAATAATGAAGTGAAAGCCCTGCAGATGATGCGGGGCTTTTTTTGTTTCTTTATAGTACACATACTATTCGCTTTCGGCCCTTTCACATCCAAATATTACCCGCTCAGGGCAAAAGCCATTATTTATCTAATACTTAGAGTATTTTTGAGGTATATTAAATAAATATGAAGACTGTTTTTGCTTTTCTGATATCGTATATATGCTTTTCGGCTTCACAGGCACAAACCACTTATCTGGATTCCACATTTGGTGTGGATGGAAAAACACAAACCTACATCAAGGGCTACCAACGATACACAAATGTGAAAACCTCCATGGCATTGCAGGCGGATGGGAAAATCCTGGTCGCTGCTGATTCTAATTTATTGCGATATAATAGTGATGG
>CAILMK010000059.1 GCA_903835275.1 uncultured bacterium
AACGTTTTTCGTTTTCGTGTTATTTATTTATATTTCTTCACGTAATACATAATATTTATTATTTAGCTTGTCTTGCTCGCACCAGACTTCCGAAGGATCTCTGGCGAGTATAAAAACACTTTATCACTTCCAATAATCCAACATCAATTCTGTCATCCATGCGGGCTCGGTGACTTCCTCCCTTGGAAGAAATTCCTTTGCCACTGGTTTGATATCAAGGATCGGAGTATCATTATCGGCATCCAAACCCTGAACAGTAAGAGTCCTGCCGCTACGAGAAATAACCTTGACAACTGTTAATCCCAAATGATTGGGGCGATCCTTTTTTCGCTGTGCAAAAATGCCAACCTTCGGCCATTCCTTGTTTCCCCGCGTATGCGAGGCTCCATGCACTACATCCGTTTTGGCCGCCTTGTCAAAATAGAATATTATTTCCAAATGAGAAAAAGTATCTATTCCATTCAGGCATTCTTCAGGCAATGCATCTGAAATGGTTATCTCGGAAATTACATTTCCCCAGTAATCGTCTTTCATTCCTTCGCGGGAATTTTTTACGTAACCTATGGGGGTTAGGGTAATCATGTTTTCCATAATACAAAAGTAGGAATAAAAGCTTTTTGCTCGCGCCAGACTTCCAAAGGATGTCTGGTGTGTATAAAATCGGGCGGTCTCTGACCGCAATAATCCGCAGGATTATTCCTTCCCTTCCGCCAGTCTTCGCATAAATGCAATTTCTTTCAATGCTTTCCTGTTTTCTTGTACGGGAGATCCGAAATATACCTTGCCTCCTTCGAGTGATTTACCTACTCCGCTTTGAGCAAGAAGTACCGCCCCTTTTCCTATGGTGACATCCTTGGTGATGCCGACCTGGCCCCAGATCACTACATCATCTTCTATGATGGTCTTGCCTCCTATTCCCACTTGTGCAGCTATAAGAACACGCTTGCCAAGAACAACACCATGACCTATATGAATATGATTATCCAACTTGCTTCCTTCGCCAATAATGGTATCTCCGGAAACGCCTTTATCTATCGTGCAGCCTGCTCCTATTTCTACGTCATTTTCAATGATCACCCTACCGCAGGAGATCATTTTTTCATAATGGGTAGGGCGCTTTTTATAATAAAATGCATGAGATCCCAATACTACATTCGCTTGGATAATGACATTATCACCCAGATGAGTATCATCGTATAAAACCGCATTCGGATAGATGGTGCAGTTCTTACCAATGGTAATATTACTTCCGATTACAGCACCCGGATAAATGACCGTCCCCTCGCCTATCGTTATATTTTCACCCATGGAAAAACCATGCAGTGAAGAAGGTTTTTCCTCCTTCATAAAATGACTTACAGCCTTCTGGTAATGCGTAAACGGATCTTCTGAAAGCAGGATGGACTTGCCCTGCGGCACCTCCACCTCTTTATTAATTATGATGATAGTTGCCTCTGAAAACAAGGCCTTGTTATAATACTTGGCAAGATCCACGAAAGTCATGTCGCCCTTGCGAACCTTGTGAATTTCATTGATGCCGGAGATGATCATATTCCCATCTCCCTTGAATGGAATATCCAAAAATGCTGCCATTTCAGCAACGGTAACAGGTGTACTGAGATTCATATGGCAAAGGTAAGGAAAGAATGCAAAGGGACAAAGGGCATGGAACAAGGGACAAAAAAAGGGGCGAATAACCATTCGCCCATACTCTTTATCTTTTTGGATCACTACGAAGTCTTGATAAAATTCTTGATATCCGCCATCAGCTTTTCAGCAAGCTGCTCTGCCGTACTCTGGCTCACGCTTTCTGAATAGATACGAATGATAGGCTCTGTATTGGAGCGGCGCAAATGAATCCAGTCCTGTTCAAAATCTATACGGATCCCGTCTTCGCGGTTGATCTCATTTTTCTTATATTTTTCGTAGACTTTTTCCATCACCACATCCAGGTTCATGGTTTCATCCAGAGTGATCTTATTCTTGGAAATAAAATAGTTCGGATATTGTGCGCGCAAATGCGAAACACTCTTACCGCTCTTTGCCAGCTGCGTCAGGAATAAGGCTATGCCTACCAGCGCATCGCGCCCGTAATGCAATTCAGGATAAATGATCCCGCCATTACCTTCACCGCCTATCACAGCATTTACAGCTTTCATTTTAGTAACCACATGCACTTCTCCTACTGCAGAAGTAAAATATTCCTTGCCATGTTTGGTTGTAACATCTTTCAATGCACGGGTAGATGAAAGATTGGAAACTGTATTTCCGGGAGTTTGCGAAAGCACGTAATCAGATACCGCTACCAATGTATATTCTTCACCGAAAAAGCTACCGTCTTCACAAACCAATGCAAGCCTATCCACATCAGGATCCACGGCAATACCGAGATCCGCCTTGCGGAATTTCACTTCATGGGAAAGTTCGCCGAGGTTTTCAGGAAGTGGCTCCGGATTATGCCCGAATTTACCATCCACAGTACAGAGAAGTTCGTGTACCGTTTTAACTCCCAGTGCCTTCAAAAGTATCGGCAATGCAATGGCTCCGGTGGAATTTACGCAGTCAATAACCACGGAAAATTCCTTTTTGCGAATCGCCTCAACATCCACCAATGGCAATGCAAGAATCTTCTCAACATGCCTTTGTATATAATCATTGATCCTTGTGATCGTTCCAAGGTGTTCTACTTTTTCGTATTCATAATTGCCCGCAGCGGCAATATCCAGTACCTCCTGCCCAGCCGCGCCGGAAAGGAATTCTCCTTTTTCATTGAGGAGTTTCAGCGCGTTCCATTGCTTCGGGTTGTGACTTGCAGTAATTATGATTCCACCACCGGCATTTTCCCCCGTAACAGCCATTTCAACCGTTGGAGTGGTTGATAGGTCCAGGTCGATAACGCTGATTCCGCAACCCACCAAAGTGGCGCTGACAAGGTTCTTCACCATCTCGCCGGAAATACGGGCATCACGGCCGATAACCACTTTCTTAATACCGCTGTTCTTCTTTACCCACTGAGCAAAGGCAGCCGAAATTTCCACAATGTCCTGAGGAGTAAGGGAATCACCCGCTTTACCACCAATGGTACCCCTGATTCCTGAAATAGATTTTATGAGTGTCAAGTACTTTTATATTTTTAGAGCCCGCAAAGATAGGGATAGAATGAGCTCTTTACAAGGGAATAAATCAAATGTGAGGATGTGGTGATGTGATAATTTGATAATGAAAGATTTAAGCTTGAAAATACTGATTTAGAGTAGTTTTCAGAATAATTAAAATTTAATCAAATAATTGTGAAACAGATTGAATTATCGTAATATTGCGATAGAATTATGGGAACGACCAAAACAGATCATTTTACAGAGGAGCAATTGCGGCTGGCACAGCTAACCAAGGCATTGGGGCATCCCGCAAGGATTGCCATATTAGAGGTATTGCTCAGCAGAAATTCCTGCATTTGCGGGGACATAGTGGAGGAATTGCCCCTATCGCAATCCACCGTTTCGCAGCATTTAAAGGAATTGAAGGATGCCG
>CAILMK010000060.1 GCA_903835275.1 uncultured bacterium
AGCAGGAATTGATTTTATTGATGGAGATTCAGCAATAGTTCCAGTGATGTTGTATGATGCTAAATTATCTCAAGTAATGGCAGATGAGCTGCTTAAAAAAGGAATTTATGTAATAGGATTCTTCTATCCAGTAGTTCCAAAAGAGAAAGCAAGAATAAGAGTACAACTTTCAGCAGCACATACTAAAGAGCATTTAGACAAAGCAATACAAGCGTTTACCGAAGTAGGTAAGTCTCTAGAAATCATATAATGTAGAATTTTGCCTACAACATTTTGATAATTCAATAATAGGTATTACTTTTGCGCCATTATATCTTTATAATCTAACAAAATTAAGTATGAAACATCTTAACAAATTAATTGCTTTATTGATGCTTTTGGGATTGAGTTCTCAAGCACAAGATAGTGACAACACATGGGCTATTTCGTTTGGAGCAAACGCAGTAGACGGAGGCAGAGTAAGTGCTGCATCAAGTATTAAAAATCAATTTTCTCAGTATTTTGACCAAAAAGCGTATTGGAGTATTATTCCTTCAGTATCTACTTTGACTGTGTCAAAATATGTTGGAGACAACTTCTCTTTTGGAGTTACAGGATCTGTAAACAAAATGACAAAGTTTGTTGGGGATGGGATTTATGATCCAGCATCAAACACAAACAGTTATCCTATTGTAAATACAGGAGATTTGATGTATTATGGTATTGATGGAGTTATTAAATATAGCTTTATGAATATGATTAAATCTAAAGTTATTGATCCATCTCTTCATATTGGAGGAGGTTATACTTGGTTAGGTGATGCTTCTGCAGGTACTGTTAATGGAGGTTTAGGGTTGACTTTTTGGATGACTAAACAAGTAGGTTTGTCTTTACAATCTACTTACAAACATTCATTTGATGATACAAGAGTTCCTAATGTAGATGTTCCTTCACATATGCAACATTTTATAGGTCTTACTTTTAAATTTGGTGCTAAAGATACTGATGGTGATGGAATTTATGATAAATATGATGCTTGTCCTGAAGTTGCTGGACCAAAAGAATTTAATGGTTGCCCAGATTCAGATGGTGATAAAATTATAGATAAAGATGATGCTTGTCCAGATGTTGCTGGTTTAGCGGCATTCAATGGTTGTCCTGATACAGATGGTGACGGAGTTGCCGATAAAGATGATGCTTGTCCAGATGTTGCTGGTTTAAAAGCATTAGGTGGATGTCCTGACAAAGATGGAGATGGAGTTGCAGACAAAGATGACAAATGTCCAGATGTAAAAGGACCAAAAGAAAATGCTGGATGTCCTTGGCCAGATAGAGATGGAGATGGAGTTCTTGACAAAGATGATAAATGTCCAGACGTTAAAGGTCCAGCTTCTAACAACGGTTGCCCAATACCAGAACCAACAGAAGAAGCTATTAAAAAATTGAATGAGTATGCTAAAACTATCTTGTTTGATACAGGAAAATTCTCTTTCCAAAAACAAACATTGCCAGTTTTACAATCAATTTCTGCTATTTTAAAAGAATATCCTACTTCTAAATTCAGTATTGAAGGTCATACAGATAATTCAGGTAAAGCAGATGCTAACCTAAAATTATCTGAAGAAAGAGCTGCTGCAGTTAAAAATTATTTAGTTGAAAATGGAATTGCTGCTGATAGATTAACATCTTCAGGATATGGTCAAACAAAACCAATCGATTCTAATAAAACTAAAGCTGGTAAAGCTAACAACAGAAGAGTTGAAGTGAAATTAGTAAAATAATTTCTTCCAAAATATTTTCAAGAAAACGCTCCGAATTTCGGGGCGTTTTTTTTATATTTATCAAATGGCAAATACAACTTTTCTTCAACGCTTAGCACAAGTTATTTTAAATGATTATTCTGACACCTTATCAGACACTATAATTATCTTACCTAATAGAAGAGCTAAGGTCTTTCTTATTGAAGCTTTAAAAAATCTATCTGATAAAACCATATTTGCTCCTGAAATAATTAGTATTGAAGATTTTGTGCAAAACATTGCAGGTATTCGTTCTATTGACAGTGTGGAACTCTTATTTGAATTTTACACTATATATTTAGAAATTACGGAAAAAGATATAGAATCTTTTGAAACCTTTGCCAATTGGGCTAAAACACTGCTTCAAGATTTTAACGAAATCGATCGTTATTTATTAGACCC
>CAILMK010000061.1 GCA_903835275.1 uncultured bacterium
CTTACCCAAGTTCAGAACTCCTAAATTGATCATCCCTCTCTTAAAGGAGAGGGCGCGCGGCAGCGCGGGAAAGGTATAAAGCGTCAAATGCGTCCGTAGGGGCGTATGGCCATACGCCCCTACAAATTCTCCAATAATCCTTACCACTATAGTACCAAAATCTGCATTTGATAACTGATTACTGTTAACTGTTGACTGTAAACTGAATCTTTTTGCCAACTATTTTATTAAATTTGCCTGAAAGTATGGCAAACTCGTTTATAGAAGAATTAAAATGGCGTGGCCTGGTGCATGATTTTACACCGGGTATAGAAGAGCAACTGGGCAAGGAAATGACCCATGGCTACATTGGTTTTGATCCGACCTCGGATTCATTGCATATCGGTAACCTGGTTCCAATAATGATGCTGAAACACCTTCAGATTCATGGCCATAAGCCTTTTGCACTTGTTGGCGGCGCCACCGGAATGATCGGTGATCCGTCCGGGAAAAGTGCGGAAAGAAACCTGCTTTCGGAGGAAACGTTGCAGTTCAATCAGGCGGGCATTAAAAAACAACTCGAGAAATTCCTCGATTTTGATTGCGGAGCATCTTCCGCGGAGATCGTTAATAATTACGACTGGTTCAAGGAATTTAATTTCCTCGATTTCCTTCGCGATGTAGGAAAACATATCACTGTAAATTATATGATGGCGAAGGATTCCGTGAAGAAACGCCTGGAAGGTGATAGCGGAATTTCCTTTACAGAATTTTCGTACCAGCTCGTGCAGGGATACGATTATTACTGGCTGTATAAAAATAAAAACTGCAAGTTGCAAATGGGCGCATCCGACCAGTGGGGCAATATCGTCACCGGTACTGAACTGATCCGCCGCAAGGCAAGTGGAGATGCGTTTGCACTCACTGCGCCGCTCGTTACAAAAGCGGATGGCACCAAGTTCGGCAAGACCGAAAGCGGCTCTGTATGGCTGGATCCTAAGCGTACATCCCCGTATCATTTTTTCCAGTTCTGGATGAATGCTTCCGATGTGGATGCTTCAAGGTATATCCGTATTTTTACACTGCTTCCAAAAGAGGAAATTGAGACCATAGAACTACAGCAGTCGGAAGCCCCGCATCTGCGCGCCTTGCAAAAACGCCTCGCGGAAGAAGTAACGGTTTTGGTTCACAGCAGGGCGGATTATGAGCAGGCACTGGAAGCTACCGAGCTTCTTTTTGGAAAAGGTACTACTGAATCTCTCACTACTTTAAGTGAGGAAACATTGCTTGCAGCGCTGGAAGGCGTTCCGCAATTCAGTGTAAATAAAGCAGAACTGGATAACGGTATGGATATTGTCGAGCTACTGGCAGTGAATACTGCTATCTTTCCATCCAAGAGTGAAGCGAAAAAAATGATCGTGGCAGGTGGACTGAGCATTAACAAGGAAAAGATCGACGGGCTTGAAACTAAAATTCATACCAGCCATCTTTTGAAAGATCAGTTTTTATTGGTGCAGAAAGGAAAGAAAAATTATTTTTTAATACATTTCAAATAAGAATATATTATGACTAACTCCTTAAAAAATTCTTTACCCCCTAACCCCCTGAAGGGGGAAGCACTCCGTGCATTTAGTGGTGTAGGGAAAGTCCCCTTTAGGGGATTTAGGGGTTATAAGTTGGAAGATGAAAGATTTTTAATACATTTCAAATAAGAATATATTATGAAGAAAACAATTATTACTCTACTTGTATTCATGGGATGTCTGGGCAGCCAGCATTTGTTTGCACAGGATTTCACCATGAAAAGTGTTCCCTGGTCTGAGGATAAAAAACTGATCAGCTACAATGGCGAGATAGAAGCTTCCGGCATCGCCAAGGATAGCCTGTACAGGAAAACATTTGCTTCACTGAAGGCAATGTATCGCGGGTTCAGCAGCAAGCTTGCCAAGAATGATTCCGCTGAAGGAAGGATTATTTACAATGGCATCATGCAAACCACCGCTGCCGATCAATCCACCGGGGATGCCGTTCCGGATTCACGTGTAAGATTCCAGTTGGTCGTTACTGTCACAGATGGAAAAGTAATGTATAATTACTCTAATTTTGTTGTGGAAAAAGGAAAGAAGAAACCGTTGGAAAGTTATTTTTTCAATGAACCGGAAGTGAAAATGTCCAAGGCAAAACAGGAGGATTTTTTCCATTCCATAGATTACCAGATGAAAAGCGATATTACTTCATTAACCAGAAAAGTTACCAATTAATACCAGATACCTTATGAAAAAATTAGTTGTTATTGCATTGTTATTTATCCTTGCAATTCCGTTTACATCCTACGCGCAGACGCCACCGTTGGATTCCAATAAAAAAGTTGTTTACTCTGAAGTGGTTCAGATGCCCGGGCTGACCAAGGAAAAGATGTTTGACAGGGCGATGAAAGCAATCAACCTGATGTATAAACAGGCAGATAAAAAAGTGGCAGTTAAGGATCCAGTCGGTGGATTGGTACAGATGAATTGCTCGACGCAGGTGATATTGCATGATAAAAGATCAAACCTGGACGTACAGGAAGGATTTTATAAATACAAATTCAATTTATACTTCAAGGATGGACGTTATAAATATGAATTCATAGGATTCCACACGGATGCCGGTGGTTTCCCTGAACCTATTGAAAAAATTATGCCTCCTAACAAGCCGGATTCTAAAACACGTGCTCCTGAAAGGTTGGCATACCTTGATAACGATATACGGCGACTTATAAAAATCCTCAAGGAGAATATGGCCAAGGATGGAGCCGATGCAAAGTCCTCGGACTGGTAGCCTCACCCCTAACCCTCTCTTTTAGGAGAGGGGGACACTCACTCTTTGTTTAAATTTAATGGTTAAAAATGTTCAGCCCTCTCTTAAAGGAGAGGGCTCGCGATAGCGGGGTGAGGTATTAGGGAAGGCGAAAATTTCAATACTCTCAAATAACTAACCCAACAAAAAATTAAATACCCGCCATACTTAATGACGGGTATTTTCGTTTAAAATAAATACCCTATCTTCGAAAAAGATTATCTCCAGTATGTTCAGGAATATTTTTATAATTAGTTTAACCGTACTTCTTTTTTCTATCGCTGTTTTCGGGCAGGAAGGCAAGCATGCGCCTGCATCCAGGGCAAAGGATCTTTTTGAAAAAGCACAGCGGTCCTATTATAAAAAAGATTATGAACAGGCAATTGCTTATTGTAATAAAGCCAAGGAGGTGGATCATTTGTATGAGGATCCATACAAGATGAGTGGCACTATTTACAGCCTGGAAAATAAGTACGAAAATGAAAAGGCGGAGTATCTTGAACTGCTGAAATACGATCCTATGAATACCATGTGCCTGGTGAACCTGGGCGCCATTCTCTTCAAGCATGGTGAATTTATGGAGGCGAAAAAATATTATGGCTTATATCTTTCCAAAAACGGACTCCGGGATGAATTGCGAAAAGTGATCGTTGACAGAATGAAAAGGATTGATGTCATTGTAAAATTTGAACAGCATCCGGTGGATTTTAATCCAGTAAATGCAGGCACCGGAATAAACAGCAAGGTGAGTGAATATTTCCCTACGCTAACGGTAGATGGAGAAACCATGTATTTTACGAGGAAAAAAGAGCAGCCTGTAAAGGATCCGCATAATGATCCGAATGTAAATCCAATTTGGTACAATGAGGATATTATGGTCAGCCATAAAGTGAATGGTGAATGGCAAAAGGCTGTAGATGCCCCCGGCATAAATACAGAACAGAATGAAGGTGCCACATGTATATCTCCTGATGGAAGCATCATGCTTTTTGCTTCCTGCGATCACCGCGATGTGGATGGAGGCCGTGCCCCTGATAATTGCGATATTTATATTTCCTTTCTGGAAAATGGTAAATGGAGCAAGCCGAAAAATATTGGGGAGCCAATCAATTCACAATTCTACGAAACGCAACCTTGCATTTCCTATGATAACAAGACCATTTATTTTGTTTCAAACAGGCCTGGTGGTTTCGGCGGATTGGATATTTACAAATGCACGATTCAGGATGACCGCACTCTTGGTCCTGCCATTAATCTCGGCCCTACAATTAATACCTCGGATGAGGAGTGTAGTCCATTTATACATTCGGATGACCAGACGCTTTATTTTTCATCTAAAGGATGGCTTGGAATGGGCAACAGGGATATTTTTTATTCAAGAAAAAAAGAAGACGGGAATTTTGATTCTGCAATAAACATAGGATATCCAATCAATACTCCCGGCGATGAATTCGGACTGATCGTGGATGCCACCGGGGAAAACGCTTATTACGCTTCCTCCGGAAAAAACAGCATTGGCGGGTTGGATATATTTACTTTTAAAATGCCGCCCAATGAAAGGCCGCAACCCGTTACTTATTTAAAAGGAAAAGTATTTGATGTTGAAACTAATAAAACACTCGCCGCTACTTTTGAATTGGTGGATATTGTAACAGGAAAATCAGTCATTAAAAAAACACTTCTGAATGATGGTGAATTTTTAATTCCATTACCCTCGGGGAAAAATTATCTCGTGAATGTATCCGCTGCCGGGTATCTTTTTTATTCGGATAATATTCCCCTCAAGGATTATAAAAATGACAAGCCTTATATAAAGGATATCCCATTGCCCCCATTGAAAGTCGGCGAAAAAATCACGCTGAAAAATATTTTTTTCGCAACGGATAAATTTGAATTGCTTCAGGAATCATTCAATGAACTTGACCGTCTCATTGCGTTGTTGAATGCCAATCCCACAGTAAAAATTGAGATCAGCGGGCATACGGATAATGCAGGCAGTGCGGAGCATAATAAGGAGCTTTCCCTCAAGCGCGCGCAGAGTGTTTTTAATTACCTGGTAAAGAAAGGAAATATTTCAGCCACCCGTTTGAAAGCAGTCGGTTTTGGTGATACACAACCCAATGCTCCCAATACTACTCCTGAAGGAATGGCGCAAAACAGGAGGACGGAGATTAAGATTATTTAATAAAATTTTCAATACTGAGCACCGATGCTGAAGGCATCGCACGTTTATAGCAAATGAATATCTGCCCCGATGTCCGACCCCGTCGGGGTCGAAGGCGTTGGAGGTGTTTGTTATTCTACTATAAACGTTTGACCCCTTCAGGGTCATTAAGGCGCATTTATTACAAAAAAAATTATCTTTGTACTATGTACCACGAATCCGACATTAAAGATTTTATGAACCTTACCACAAAGGTTCTTCATATGGAATTTTCCAATCTGACTGAAGCGCAAAACCTGGTCAATGACCTGCGCGATGTGATTCATTTCCACGATTACCGTTACTATGTGCAATCGGAACCGCTCGTTACTGATTTTGAATACGATTCCCTGTATAAAAAGCTAAAGAAAATAGAGGCGGAATATCCATCGCTTATTACGGATGATTCTCCGACGCAGCGAGTAGGGAAAGGGCTTACCAAGGATTTTCCGCAGGTGCCGCATTTAGCGCCCATGCTTTCGCTTGATAATTCCTACGATGAGAATGACCTGTATGATTTTGATAGAAAAGTAAAGGAACTTTCGGGGCTTAACAACCTTGCCTACTGCGTGGAACCGAAATTTGACGGTGCAGGTATGTCCCTCGTTTATACAGATGATGCTTTGGTGCGCGGTGCTACCCGCGGCGATGGAGTTATCGGTGAAGAGATCACGAATAATATTATCGTGATGCGTTCCATTCCCATGCGTGCTGCATTTTCAAAATATGGCATTAAAACTATAGAAATACGCGGGGAAGTAGTGATCCAAAAAGATAAGTTCAAGGAGTTTAACAGGAAACGCATTGAGGATGGATTAAGTCCGCTTGCTAATCCGCGCAATGCTGCTTCCGGCTCCTTGAGGATACAGGATTCCGCCGAAGTAGCCAAGCGTAACCTCGAGGGTGTTTTGTACCATATCAGCTACTGCGTGGATGCGGACGGCAGGGATATGATAGGCCGCGGACTGAAGAGCCGCGATGAAAATATAAAGATGCTGCACTCGCTCGGTTTTAAAACGCCCTATGAGGAACATACCAGGGCGAAGGATATTGATGGCGTAATAAAATTCATTGATGAATGGGCAGCAAAGCGCGACGATTATAAATATGAAATTGACGGCATGGTCGTCAAGGTGGATGATATAAATATGGAGGAAAGGCTGGGTGCTACGTCGCATCATCCACGCTGGGCAATAGCCTATAAATTCAGTGCGCGCCAGGCAAGGACCAAACTGCTGAAAGTGGAATTCCAGGTGGGCAGGATCGGTACGATTACTCCTGTTGCAAAACTGGAACCTGTAAGTGTCGGCGGCGTAACGGTATCCTCCATTTCCATGTTCAATGAGGAATTCATCGAGGAAAAAGACTTGCGAATCGGCGATGATGTATTGATAGAACGTGCAGGCGATGTTATCCCTTACATTGTAATGAGCCTTAAAGATGGCCGCGACGGAAGCGAAAGCAAAGTGCATTTTCCTGCGGAATGTCCTTCATGCAGTACAAAGCTTATTAAAGAAGAAGCCGCTTGGCGTTGTACGAATATCAATTGCCCTGCGCAGGTACTCGAGAGGCTGATACATTTTGCTTCCCGCGATGCGATGGAAATTACAGGACTTGGTGCGGCAATCATTACGAAATTTTATGAGGCAGGCTGGTTGAAAAGCATTCCGGATATTTATAATTTACCCTTTGATGAAATACAAACACTGGAAGGCTTCGGAGAAAAATCAGTGGAGAAATTAAAACAGTCCATTGAAACATCCAAGACGCGCTCGATGGCAAGGCTGATGTTTGGATTGGGTATTCGTCACGTTGGGGAAACCATGTCGAAAGGCATTGCTTCGCACGTCACCTGTCTCGAGGATTTAAAGGACTGGGACATGGAAAAGCTCGCCGGAATTGATGATGTGGGACCGAAAGTAGCAGAGAGTATTTATAATTTCTTCCATACGGAATCCAACCTGGAACTCATTCATATCCTCAAGGATTTCGGACTGCCTGTTTGCGAAGAAAAGAAAGAAAAAAATACAGACGGCAAACTTTCCGGACTGACGTTTTTATTCACCGGAACACTTCAAAAATATACACGCCCCGAAGCCAAGAAACTTACCGAAGATGCAGGTGGCACCGTAGCAGGCTCACTTAGCGCAAAGGTTAACTACCTCGTCGTCGGCGAGGACCCCGGCTCCAAAGTAGACAAGGCAAAAAAGATCGGCACCGTGAATATCATTACTGAGGAAGAGTTTGAGGGGATGTTGTAGGGGAGAATACAGTATACAGTAGGGGCGACCTTTAGGGTCGCCCGAATATGGGAATATAAATCCTTAGAGAGGAATAACAAAATATATGAAATTCTTAGACACAATATTTTTTGTAATATATCGATTCCTGTTAAAAAGAGCTCATGGAGATGAAAGTTTTAAGGGACGCTTTTTAGGTAGCTCTTCGGGATTTGTAGGGAACTTGATTCTTTTGAACCTAGTGACAATTGTGGTTTTAATGCCGCTTTCAATGAATGTATGTTGTGTTTTGACTTTTTTGCTATTCATAATAGTTTCAGTTTTTACAGACCGGAGATATTCGTCAGGGTATGATGAAAAAGTAATAACTACATATAGTAAAAGAGATAATCCTGAAATTAAAGATTATCCTTTGGCTGTTATATATATAATTCTAACTCCAATCGTCCTGTTTATATCAGCATTTATTGCAATAGGCTTGAAATTACATAAATGGTAGATTACCTTGCCGGCGCAAGAATTATCGAAGCGCACTGGGTGTAAGTATTATTCCATCGATGTTTTTAAATCTTAAAAGTACGACCCGCTTCGGGGTCCAAAATTACATCCTCGATATCTTTTGCTATAAACGTGTGACGCCTTCAGCATCGTGGCTCGAAATCCCTTTAGTTGTACAGCCCTCTCTTAAAGGAGAGGGCGCGCGAAGCGGGGTGAGGTATAAACGCCCGGAGGCAAAAGCTTGTAACCATATATTGCATCATTATTGTATTTTTGCAAATAAAAAATTTTCTACAAAACTACCATTAAATGAAAACCCTGATTCTTATTTGCTGTTTCCTGGCAATAGTAACCGTTTCTTTTGCCACCGGCTTATCCGGCATTTATACTATTGATCCTTCACAGGCAGCATCTGCTTCCAACTATAAAAGCTTTAAATCTGCCATTTACGATATGGAATATGGCTCAAGGCCTGATGGAGGTACTAGCAATGGTAAGGGGATTAGTAGCGCTGTACTATTCAAGATTGCCAAAGGCACTTACAAAGGCCATATCGCCATTACAGCCATAAGTGGCAGCAGCAGTAGTAATACAATTACTTTTGACGGAGATACTGCCGATACGAGGATAATAACGTATTCAAACAGCAACTCTGACAGCTCATATACCATCCTTGTCGGAGCAGGGGCAAGTTATATTTATTTCAGGAATCTTACGGTTCAGTCAACCAATGATACTTCCGGAAGGCAGTTTTTTATATATGATGATTCCAAGGGAGCTACCGCAATCAATGTACATATCAGTCATTGTATTATTCGGGTAGGAAATGGTTTGCCAGGTAAACAGGTAATTACATGGAACCATGTCGGCGTTTTTTCTGGTTCAATTTATGGCGATTCCAAATGCCACGATATTTACATTGATTCAAACACCTTTGTAAATAATTATTTTGGTGTTTCAATGATCAATACTAACGGCACCAGTAACAATATTTTTATTCGTAATAATTATTTTAAGGATGTTTTCGGCATGGGTGTCTTTTTAAATACCACCAGTGGTGCACTTATCAAAGATAATACCTTCCAAATGTACGATTTTCATTCAAGTACCTACTTTTATGCGCATTCTACAGCGATTTGGTTAACCAATTGTTGGTCCTCAGGAAAGTCTAACCTGTCTATCATTGGAAACAGGATAAATGCAGGAGAGTATGGTATCTATTGTAACAACAGTAAGAACCAGAGTGGGAATAATGGTATTATTGCAAACAATATTATTAAAGGAGGCTTTAAACAAAATAAATCATGCGGGATTTTTATTGAGATAAGTAATTACTGGAGTATCTGGCATAATTCAGTAGTGCTTGATACAGTTACCGGCCCTATGACGGGTGCTCTGTGCATAGATAATATTGCCAATACAAAATCCATTGATGTACGTAATAACCACTTTATGTATTTAAGCCCTGAAGGAAAAGGTGCTGCGCTCTATGCAAATGACATTACGGTATTCAGTGCTCTTGATTACAATAATTACTACAGTACTTCACGCAATCTTAATTTCCTTTACCTGCAGAACAAGTCCTATGACAGGACATCTTTTATTGGTGGGGCCGGATTCAATAATCATTCTTATTCCATAAATCCAACTTTTGATCCACTTACGCTGGTGCCTGGTAATACAGGTATCAAGGGGGTATATATTTCGGCTTTGCCAAAAGATATAAATGATTCCACCCGTTCAAATACTCCGGATATAGGGGCTGTGGAAACGCAGACACCGAGACCGAATGATATTGGTGTGATTAATATTTTGACGCCTTCTGCATCAATATCAAAAGGATCTTATGATGTTAAAGTGTTACTGAAAAACTTTACAAACGATACGATCTATTCAGCTAAACTTGGATATAATCTTAATGGCGGTTCTGCAGTTACTGCTACATGGAGCGGTACATTATTACCGTTCGATACCGTAAGTTATACTTTTACGGGAGCCAGTCAATGTACCTTCAAAGCCTATTTCAATACGCTGAAGGCTTTTGCAAATTCTCCCAATGGGAATAACGATACAGACTCATACAATGATACTTCCTTTAAATATGTAGCCTTGCAATTGAGCGGCAAATATACCATTGATAACACAGGAGGTTCTCCTGATTTCAGTTCCATCAAGGAGGCATTTCGCAGCCTCCAGGTAGGTGGAGTTAGTGGTGCGGTTACTTTTGATATCGCTTCCTCTACGTATACGGAACAGGTTGAATTATTCGATGTGCCGGGCACCTCTGCCAAGAATACCGTTACTTTTGAATCCTCTGCAAATGATAGCTCGAAAGTAATACTATCCTATGGGCCTTCCTACTATGAAGGCCAATATACTTCACTATTATATGGGGCGCAATATCTCACTTTCAAGGAGATGAATTTTTCCACAAAAAACTCAATCAGTTCGTCACCGGAAATTTTTGGAATTGAAAATTATTCCCGTCATAATCAGTTTCTAAATAACTTATTTACTGGCACCGGGGCAGGATATTCGACTTTTATCGGGATTGCTTCCCAAACAGTTGGCAGCTGCTATTTGACTATGAGAAATAATTATTTCCTGGATGGTAATGTGGGGATATTTATGTACACAGGAGACTATTCCAATAACGATACGTTTAATTATGTTACAATTGAAAATAACATCTTTCGATACCAGTCAATTGGTGCCGTAAGTATTCATTCTATTGGCCATTTGGAGCTTAATAACAATCTTGTTGACCAGACTTCCGGTTCATCATTTGACGGATTGTTTGCAAACTTGCTATATGATAATTGTAATATTACTAAAAATATTATCAAAGGATGCCAGGGATATGGAATAATAGTAAGCGGCCAGACAACTGCTGTCGCTACCCTTGTAGCAAATAATTTTGTCCAGATGGGAAAGACTACATCCCAATGTACTGGTATAATGAATCAATTCGGGAATACTAAAATTTATAACAATTCTATTTCTGTTAATAGCTCCGACACATCATTTTCTTGCGGAATTCTGGATAATTCAAATAACGGGACATTGACTCTTAAAAATAATATTATTGCAAATTTTGGAAGTGGTGGTAGCGGCGGATATGCAATGATACTGGATCCTTCAAAAACGGTTATTTCGGATTATAATGATTTTTATCTGGGTAGCGGCTGTAAAGGCATTGTAAAAACCACTGCTCCTAAAGTTTACGCAACCCTTGCCGCATGGAAGACTGCCTCCAAGCAGGATAAACACTCCATTTCAGTGGATCCGGGTTTCGCTTCCTTTACGGATCTTCATGCTTCAAACAGTACCTTGCCGGGTGCAGGAATTTCACTGAAAGAAGTAACTGATGATATCGATGGCATAAAAAGAAACAACCCTCCGACAATAGGTGCCAATGAGTTTACGGTAAAAAAGAAAACAGATGCAGGAATAGATTCTTTCACCCTGAAGAAAAGTCTTTGTGAAGGCACCGATTCTATTAATGTTAAGCTTGTAAATTTTGGC
>CAILMK010000062.1 GCA_903835275.1 uncultured bacterium
ATATCATTGGAGAAGGTGAATTAATGGGCAGGTTTTCGAAATGACAAGGGAAGACGAATGATTTGAGTAAAATATCTTTCTCATCCTGTTTGATAACATTTATATTTGTTACCTATCTATTGTAGTATATATTGCGTTTGCATTATTCTTTCTGGAGAATATAATTGGTTATAATTATAATGGCGCCACTACCCCCGCCCGCACTGCTTGAAGTAATAATTTTATATCCCTGTTTTTTTAATAGACTTAAAACTTTGGTAATAATTGTAATATTCTCTGCCGCATTTTTAGGCTTTAGGTTTTCCAGTTCGATTTTGAATTCGGAATTAATCCCATCTGAAATAAATAGTTTTGAACTGAAAAATGTTCCTGCCTGCTCAAATACACGAACGGTAATGAGGTCTCCTTTATATTCAGGGAGTTTAATAGTTGCATTGTCCTGACAGCTTGCTTTAAGTGATATAAAAATAAAGACGATGCTGAAAACTAAAATAAGTTTTTTCATAATTTTATAAAGTTACTATTTGTTAAATGTTATTTGTGTTTTCAAACTCACTCCCTCATTAATTCACCATTTCTTTACTGCCCCAATGCTTTCTTTGCAGCCATGTATTTATCATAATAGATTTTTGCATTGGCATTATCACCCATTTTTTTATAGATACCATTCAGGCTGGCATAAGCGCGGTATTCATTCGGGGATAATTCAGTTACCTTTATGTAATTTGCAATGGCATCATTGGCGCGATTCATTTTCGTATAGCAATATCCAAGGTTCATATATGCCTGGATCTGATTTACTTTAAGATCAATAACTTTATTGAAATATTCAACTGCCTTTGCATACTGTCCCATGCTTTCATAGCAGGAACCTGTATTCAGATACGCTTCGGAGTATGCACTTTTTATCTTGATGGCTTTTGCATAAAATCCAATGGCTTCATTGTATTTTTTCTCGAGCTGGTTTGCATAGCCAATATTGTAGTACGCCTCCGGTGCATCGGGCTTTAATTCTGCTCCTTTGTTAAGGTGTTGTATTGCCATGTCGTATTGGCGTGCATTGATCTCAGCAGATCCAAGGTTGATATACGTTTCCCCAGATTTTGGATCAATTTCCAACGCCTTTTTGTAAAGGGCAATTGCCTTTGGGATATATTGATCGCCTTTGGCAGTATAGGCGGATCCAAGATTGATATACGCCTGAATCATTTTCGGATCCAGCTCTATGGCTTTTTCAAGGAAGAAAATCGCAGAATCCTTCATCCCGATGGATGAATAGGCTATGCCCATGTTTACATACGGTAGCGTGATTTCAGGACTCAGTTGTAATGCCGCCCTGTATTTTTGTATGGCACCATGAAAATCATTTTTACTGAGCAGGCCGTTCCCTGAATTAAACATTACCTGGGCTGTTCCTTTAGCATCGCTGCTGACACGGCTGAGCATTTCAAGTTCTTTGTCAAACTCCCCGAGTTCATGGTAAACATTCCCCAGGTTTATCATTGCATCCGGATATTCAGGATTTATTTCAAGGGATCTTAATAATTCGGATTCCGCTTCTGCCAGCATTGCCTTTTTCTTAACTGAATCTGTTTCAGTTTTGGCAATGGTATTTAATTGCGTTCCCAAAGAATAATGCGTACGCGCACTGTTTGGTGAATGATTGACATCTATTCGGTAGAGTGTGATATTATCCTTCCAGTTTGTATTGCGTGTAATGGTTTTAAAACTATACAATGACACGATAACTATCGTTACTATCCATCCGATATTGGATATTTTTCCGTTTTTATCAGGCTTAAAAAGAAACATGACCAATCCCACAGCCAGTAAAATACAGAATCCAAGGGAGGGCATATACATGAAACGTTCCGCCATGGATGAACCTATGACCATGAAAATATTTGCAACAACTGCCATTGTAAGGAAAAAGAACAGGATGGCGAATCCACCAATTTCTTTCTTTTTAATTCTGATTGCTGCAAGAACCAATAAACCGATGACAATGACCAATGAAAATATTGCCTGCCAGTCAATCCATTTATAAAGCGGGATCTGGTTGAATGAATAATCATAGGAAAGCGGATGAGGGAAAATAAGCAGGACAATATATTTTACGAGAATAACAAAGGCTGTTGCCAGTGGTTGTCTTCCACCATCACTGTAAGCTAAAATATTATCTGTTTTCTGTATGGTGACGTGCACGTTTTTTACACTGCCGAATAATTCATAACGAAGGAGCAGGTATCCGCCAATGGCAATTGCCGCACTGCATCCGCATACGATCAGCGTTTTCCTGTCCACTTTCCTGAAATAATATATGGCAAGAGGAATAATAATGATAAATGGCAGTGAACCTTCCTTGGATACCATGGAAAGAAAGAACGTGCCGATGCCTGCGAGTACCCACAGCACGGCCTTCCCTGAAAAGCTGTCTTTGTACTCGTCAGCAAGCTTGATGAAGCTGTATAAGCTCAGGAGGGCAAACAGAAAGCTGAATATTTCATCACGGCTTTTAATATTGGAAACTGCTTCCGTATGGATAGGATGGGCGGCATATAGAAGCGTTGCTACAAAACAAAGCAAGCCGTATTTTTTACCGAACATCAATCGTAAAACATAAAGCAGCAATACCACAGAAATGGCAAAAAGAAGGATATTCACCAAATGGCTCAAATGCGGATTTTCGCCCCACAAGCTGTATTCAATTGCATAACTAACCAGTGAAACCGGTCGGTACGTACCCTCATTGGAACCCGTCAGCCCATAAATAAAGCCGGTTGTCAGAAGCTTTGGAATACCATGTACTCCCTGCAATACCAGTTTGTTTTCAAGGATTGCGGCAGCATCATCCTGCACATAAAAGTTCGGGATGGTATTGATGTAAACCCCAAAAGCCAGGGCAAAAACAATCAGTGCCTGGATATAACTTTTCTTAAGTATTCCTTCAGGTTCGCCAATGGCTGCCATTTCCGGACGGGGATTTTTGGCTGGTTTTACAGTGCTTGCCACAGGGGGCGGAGTCACCTTTTTATTTCCTTTGCTCATATTCAAAATATGTGCAATAATAGCGAAAAAATGGATAAATTGGTAATCCTGAAATTAAACCGGACTTTCCAATGCAATGATTTTTAAAGGTATAAACATTTATCAGGCTGTAACTTATGCCACGTTAATTCGTTTATTATTCCTAATATTGCGCTTTAAAC
>CAILMK010000063.1 GCA_903835275.1 uncultured bacterium
CTCTAACCAACTGAGCTACTGAGGAATTTTGATTTAGAAAATTTCTTTTCTCCCTTAAAGGGCTGCAAAGATATAAAATCAAACATAAGAAAAACAAAATGACTCAAAAAAATTATAAAGCCACTCTTACAAAGACTTAAATATGTATCATACCCTATTATTCAAATTCCTTGCTTAATTTTGCCCCCTATTTTCAAGATAAATGAATAAAAAGGCCATAGGCTTATATGCCGCCACTTCCCTTGTGATTGCCAATATGGTAGGGACGGGCGTTTTTACAAGTCTTGGCTTTCAGGTAATTGATATTCATTCTGTTTTCGCTGTTCTTTGCTTATGGGTCATTGGCGGGCTACTGGCTCTTTGCGGTGCTTTTGCTTATGGAGAACTGGGTGCTGCGATGCCGCGCTCCGGTGGTGAATACCGGTATTTATCAGATATATATCATCCATTTGTTGGGTTTCTTTCCGGTTGGGTTTCTATATTAGTAGGGTTTTCAGCCCCTATTGCATTGGCTGCCATGGCCCTTGGAAAATATTTCACAAAAGCATTTCCGGTAGTTGACCCCACTTCAGGAGCAATAGGCGTGGTTACACTTATAACCCTCGTCCATGCCACAAGCCTTCATGTGGGAGTAAAATTTCAAAATGTATTTACCACACTAAAGGTAATCCTAATACTTTTCTTTATTGCCGCTGGCTTTATGAGTTCAAACCATGAATTCATCAGTATTTTGCCGCAGGCTGGCTCTTGGAAGGATATATTCAGTCCGGCATTTGCTGTATCACTTATCTATGTTTCCTACGCATATTCAGGATGGAATGCTTCTGCCTATATAGCGGGAGAGATGGAAAATCCGCAAAGGAATCTTCCTAGATCACTATTTGTAGGAACCCTTATTGTCACTTGCCTGTACGTTTTGCTTAACTTCGTTTTCCTCTATACCGTTCCAATGCAACAACTTGCAGGACAGGTGGAAGTTGGCTTCCTTTCGGCAAATGGAATATTCGGCGCTTTTGGCGGAAAATTGATGGCAATGGTGATTTCTCTCTTGCTAGTTTCTACGATCAGCTCAATGATCCTCGCAGGACCTCGGGTTACCCAGGCTATGGGCGAAGACTTGAAACTGCTGGGTATATTATCCCGCAAAACAGCAAGGGGTGTTCCTGCAAATGCCATCATTGTTCAATCCCTTGTTACCATTATTCTTGTTTTGACAGGAAGCTTTGAAAGGGTTTTAACCTACGTTGGCTTCACCCTTAACCTGTTTACATTTCTTACTGTTCTCGGACTTTTTGTATTCAGGTACAAGAGCCCTAATGCCAAACGTCCCTATAAAACATGGGGGTATCCTTTCACTCCCGCACTATTTCTCTTGCTCAATTTGTGGATCATGTATAATCTTATTATCAGCAAACCAACAGAATCTTGTTTCGGTTTTTTAACTTTGCTACTTGGTGCACTGGTTTATTTGTTTGGCAAAAACAGGAATACTAAATTAGAAACTCAATAGAATTGAATTTATAAAAATGAAAATTAGAATTACATCCGTTTTAGTCCTGCTCATGGCAGGTACTGTGTTTTTATTCTCCTGCAATGGTCCTGGCAAAGGATCAAAAAATGACAAAGGGAAAGACTCAACTTCCGAAAAAGGCGGCAGCAAGGATACAACTGCCGGAGGTACTTCTTCAAGTGATACAAGCGGAGGGAAAAATGCCGTAAAGGGCACAACCGAAGCACCTGTAATGAAGGACAGGATGTACAATGACGTTGCACGACTTCTTGCCGGTCTTCCACAGGAAAAAGGCAGTAGCCTGGATAGCTTTGAAAAAACACCGGGATGGAAATCCCACGCGGCTAATTTTAACCGTTCATGGGCAAGCATCACCAAAAAGAGGCTCGGACCTATGGCTACATGGGGTTCCAAGGAACTGAGTGATATCAATGCGGATGGCAATGATATGTTCTATCCTTTCTCAGGCCCTGACTTTATGAATGCATATACATTCTTCCCTGATGCTAAAACATACAGGATGCTGGCTCTTGAGCCTGCAGGTTTTCTTCCAAACGTGGATAAATTCAGCAAGGAAGAATTGAATATATACCTGAATTCAGTACAAAAGGACCTGAATGATATTTTCGTATTGAGTTTCTTCATCACAAAAGCGATGCATAAGGACCTTGTACATGGTACAGTGAACGGTGCATTGCCGCTGATATCAATCTTTATAGTACGCACAGGAAACACTATATTGAATATAGAACGTATACGCATTGACAAGGATGGGAAAATAGTTTCCATGCCAAATGACAGTACTGTTAAAGCCCTCAACGCCGGTGTGAAAATAACTTTCAAGCCTAAGGACAAGGAAGAAGCGCGCACTGTATATTATTTCTCATCTGATATCTCTGATGCTGGATTGGAAAAGAATCCGGGCATGAGTACCTATCTTAATAATCTTGGGCCACAAAATTCTTATTTAAAATCTGCTTCTTATCTGTTGCATTACGATCATTTCTCAAAATTCAGGAATTTGATGCTTGACAAGAGTGACCACATTTTGCAAGATGATGCGGGAATAGCATATCGTTTCTTCAAAAAAGATATCTGGGACATCCAACTTTATGGGAAATGGGTAAAACCAATTCCTTTATTCCACAAAATGGAACAGCCGGATTTGAAAGAAGCGTATCATACAGATTCTGCCAATGTACGTCCTATTCCATTCTCTATTGGTTATAATTTCAGCAGCAAGGATACTCCTGTTCTGATTCTTGCCAACAAGAAAAAGAAAAAATAACCGGGAAAAATATTTATTATAACCGTCAATAAAAAAACCATGAAGTGTTTAGTATGCCTTTTTGTGGCATTGTTACCCTTTTGTCTTTTTGGACAAAACAAGAGTGAGAAAACAGTCAACGGGGTTACATATAGCGCAATCATAACAAAAGATGATGCCACAAGGGACGTCAACCAGACATTCTTTACTATCAGTCCCTATCAGATGGACTGGAACATTTTGAATTTCAATTTTGGTGTAGGTGCAAGTATATCCAGGATTTTCAATTCCAAACATGAGTTATCTGCATCAGGATCCTGCTATTTCCCAACCTTATTTTATCCGGTTCCAGCTAACCCTGATCCCATGATTCAACAGAATGATACAAGCTCTACTCCCACCGGAGGAAACAAATTCTCGTATAGTTTAAATGCCAGTTATGCCTTTTACTTTTCTTCTAAAAAAGATAGTGACCAGGTGGACATCTCGCTTAAAGAATTTTCATTTTTCGAGTTTGATAAAATTTATTCGGTGCCGGTTACTGTCTCCAGATATTCATTGTCAGGCATACGTTTCGGATATGACATGAACAGATATGATTTTAACGCAGAATTTGGAAATTTCTATTACAAAAACGAAGCAGGAAACCCTGCATCTGTAACAGGGCAACAATTTTCAGATGCCCTTTCAACGGGATTCATCAGCGTTGGATACGTTCATCATTCATTTACAAACATCACTTACACACTAAATGGCAAAAAGGAATTCAAATCTCATCCAAATTTATTGTTTTATATGGATTTTCTGTTTGCCACCAGTCATAGCTTTTCAGACTTTACCCTCATAGCTCCGAATTACAAACAAAATTTTGCAATGAATTCCGTAACAGATTTTAATTCAATGGGATTCAGGTTAGGCGCCACCGGGGAATTTAAAACTTTAGATGGAATTGGATTCACAGGGGAATGCGGAATGCGTCCAGGATTTGGTAATCCATTCATGAACTTTTATATTTTAAGCAAATTAAGTTATACCTTCTAATAGAAC
>CAILMK010000064.1 GCA_903835275.1 uncultured bacterium
CAGGCTTTCGAATTAGAGCCTTCCAAATGAAAAAAATAACAGCCGCTATTACCGGAATAGGTGCGTATGTACCTGATTTTGTTCTCACCAATGAGAAACTGGAAAAAATGGTGGATACTACTTCCGATTGGATTGAAAGTCGGACAGGTATTAAAGAACGAAGAATCCTGAAGGGCGAAGGTCAGGGAGTAACCGTTATGGCTGAACAGGCTGTATTGGAATTGTTAAGAAAAACCAATACGGATCCTATGGATGTGGAGCTGGTGATTCTTGCCAGTGTAACTCCTGATATGATCTTTCCTGCAAGTGCCAATATTCTTTGCGATAAAGTAGGAATGAAAAATGCCTGGGGATTTGATATTGAAGCTGCCTGCTCAGGCTTTATTTATGCCCTTGCAACTGCATCAAAATTCATAGAAACAGGAACACATAAGAAAGTAATTGTGGTGGGCGCCGATAAGATGTCCGCCATTATTGATTATACAGACCGCGCTACTTGCATTATCTTCGGAGACGGAGCAGGTGCGGTAATGTTGGAACCAAATACCGATGGGCTTGGTTTACAGGATTCAATCCTGAAATCAGATGGTTCAGGAAGGCAATTCCTTTACCAGAAAGCGGGCGGTTCCGCCTATCCTCCCAATGAAGAAACGGTCTCCAAACATGAACATTATGTGCATCAGGAAGGCCAGACGGTATTTAAGTTTGCCGTAACAAATATGGCGGATGTATCGTATGAAATAATGGAGCGCAATAATTTAAAAGCCGATGATATTGCCTGGCTTGCCGCGCATCAGGCCAATAAGCGCATCATTGATGCCACAGCACAAAGGATGGGCCTCGATTCTGAAAAAGTGATGATGAATATAGAACGTTATGGAAATACCACAAATGGTACGATTCCATTACTTTTGCATGATTATGAAAGCAAATTGAAGAAAGGGGATAATATTATTATTTCCGCTTTCGGGGGTGGCTTTACATGGGGCAGCCTGTACCTTAAATGGGCATACTAACAACAGAGTTATTAGTTATGAATTATGAGTTATGAATTAAAAACATAACTTGCAACTCATAACTCTCAACTCATAACTTATAACTAACAAAGTGGCAAGTACTGCAGATTTTAAAATGGGATTGTGTTTGGAGTTCAATAATGACCTCTTCACCATCATAGATTTCCAACACGTAAAGCCGGGCAAAGGACCTGCGTTTGTACGTACCAAATTGAAAAGCCTTAACACGGGTAAGATCATTGATCATACCTTCAACGCAGGAGTAAAAGTTACTACTGCACGAGTGGAAACCCGTCCTCACCAATATCTTTTTGAAGAAGAAAGCGGTTATGTTTTCATGAATAATGAAACATTTGAGCAAATTACCATTCCGGAAAAGTTAGTTGATAATGCCGACTTCATGAAGGAAGGACAAAATGTGGAAATCATGACTCATGCGGAAACCGAAACTCCGCTTACGTGCATGCTTCCTGCTTTTGTAACGCTTGATATTACTTACACAGAAACAGGATTGAAAGGCGATACTGCCACCAATACATTGAAGCCCGCTACTCTTGAAACAGGTGCCAACATCATGGTCCCTCTTTTCATTAATGAAGGGGATTCCGTTAAAATAGACACCAGAACAAGAGCATACGTAGAACGAGTAAAGAAATAAGACTATGGATGTAAAACAGATTCAGGAACTCATTCGCTTTGTAGCCAAGGCGGGTGTTACAGAAGTCAGCCTTGAACAAGGCGATTTCAAGATCACTATCAAAACCCAGGGCGATGCTCCTGTGCAGCAAATGCAACAGGTATATCAGGTACCTGCCCAGGCTCCGCAACAACAAATGTCTGCACCTGCACCACAGGCTGCAGCACCGGCACCTGCCGCTCCGGTAGCTGACACTACAATTACTATCAAGTCACCAATGATCGGTACCTTCTATCAAAAGCCTTCCCCTGATAAGGAAGCGTTTGTGAAAGTAGGCGATAAGATCACCAAGGGACAAGTGGTATGCGTGATTGAAGCTATGAAACTATTCAATGAAATAGAAGCAGAAGTGAGCGGTACCGTTGTGAAAATACTGGTGAATGATACTACTCCTGTAGAGTATGATCAGCCATTGTTTATTCTGGAACCGTAATTAGTTATTAAGTTATTCAGGAATTAAGTTAATTAAGGTTTTTACTTATTAATTTGATTCCTCAATTTTTAAATTACTTAATTAACTCAATAACTTAAAAAAGAATGTTCAAAAAAATATTAATTGCGAACCGTGGAGAAATTGCCCTCCGTATACAGAGAACCTGTAAGGAAATGGGCATTAAAACGGTTGCTGTATATAGTACTGCTGACCGCGATAGTTTGCACGTACGCTTCGCTGATGAAGCTGTTTGCATAGGTCCGCCTCCAAGCCCAAAAAGTTATCTGAATATGTCCAGCATTATTGCTGCGGCAGAGATCACAAATGCGGATGCAATACATCCGGGTTATGGTTTCCTTTCTGAGAATGCAAAGTTTTCCGAGATATGCGGATTGCACGGAATAAAATTCATTGGTGCTACTCCGGATCAGATCAATTCCATGGGAAATAAATCCATGGCGAAGGCTACCATGAAGAAAGCGGGCGTACCATGTGTGCCCGGTTCCGAAGGGATCCTTCACGATGTGAAAGACGCTAAAAAAGTTGCTGCTAAAATAGGTTATCCCGTTATTATAAAAGCTTCCGCTGTTGATTTTGATCTTTTTCACAAGACCGGTTTTAACAGAAAAACTGGAATTGTATTTATCATAAATGGCCTGCGGAAATCCATATACTTCAAGTAGCTGTTCCCTGGAATAAAAGCCTCCCAATAGCTTCCGGAATTTTATAGTTCTTTCTGCCAAAAAGGGCTTTATACCCGGAATAGAAGCAAAGGCAGATGAATCCGCACTATTTATTTCAATTTCCCGGATCTTTTTATTTAAAATATCGGATTTGTTTATGGCGAAAGAATCAGTTTTTTTAGCAGATATTAATTGGGTAGCCGAATCTGAAATGAGTTCAGAAGCGAGCTTATCCATTCCGGAAAAATCCTCTTGTTTTGAGGGGAAGAAATAGGGTATAAAAAACGGAATAATTGCCACTATTAAAATCAGTACTACTAATGCAGCAATTCCCCTGCGCTCAGATCGGGATAAATCAAAATAATCTTTGAGCCATTTCCAGGGATTCATTATTGGCAAAAATAGAGAAATAAATTATGAATTGCCATGCCCTTTAGGGCGTGGGACGATTGTTGATAAATTTTCATGGCTTTAGCCAAAATCATTGGCTCTCATTTGGACTAAAGTCCATCAAACATCAGCAACTCCATCCACGGCTTAAAAGCCATGGCAATTCAACTTAAGGCTATTTCACATCCTTCTTTTTAAAATCCGCACCACAATCAAAACAATGAAATAAGCGCGGGAAAAATGGCAATGGAATGCCAATTACAAACATCGAAACCATTGAAATCCCAAATCCTTTTTTAGAGAATTTTTCCTGATAAACATTGTCTGAACCGCAATGTGGACAGAGGATTTTATCTTTAATTTCAGGTTCCTGCATCAGGATATTAAAAAATAAATGCTAATAAAGCAATGATCAGAATAGGAATTGCAACAAGTATCATCAACCTAACTTCCACCCTTACTTTATTAAGCAATGGAATCTTGTACGTTCTTTCATTCATTTTGCTAAAGAAATCATCTGGCTTCAGGTCGGCTTCCTTTATATAGCCGGCTTTCAAAAGAATTTCTATGGCAGCATCCACATCATCCTGCCTGACTTGCAACTTGACACCGCCCACGGCATTGGAATAAATATTAATGACCTGAACAGTCATTTCATCTTTCAAAAAATACTCAATGCCTTCAGAATCCAGTAATCCTCCTGCAAGAGATGCCTCATGCGGATAGGTGAATGCGCGGATGTTTACGAAACTTTCCATGTTTTATTTTTAGCAAAACTATGGAAAATGCTTGAGAGACGATCAATTGGATATAGGGCTCAAAATATTGAGCCCCTACGATAACCAATTACATAATTTGCATTTTTTGCAAATGCTCCTGTTTCATTATTGTTTTCTGCTAAAAATAAGGTAATTTAAGCAACTGAATCAGTACTAATCCGTTTGCAAATCAGTCCATCCTTAAATTATCTTTGAATTGTAAATTATGCAGGCAACCACCCCTGCCAAATTGTCATTGTAATCTAAATTAACTATCTTTGCAGTTAGCAATAAAATGAGAGACGGAATCACGGAAAAATATATTGACGAAAACCGCCAGGGCGAAGTGCTGGTGGTGGATGAAGAAGTCAAGCCGGGCCTGAAAAAGCTCTTCCTGGAAAGCTATGGCTGTGCGATGAATTTTGCTGACAGTGAAATTGTTGCCTCCATTTTATTGCAAAATGGCTATACGACTACCAACCAAATGGAGGAAGCGGATGCCATATTCATAAATACATGTGCCATAAGGGATAATGCCGAACAAAGGGTTCGTGCGCGATTGAAGAATTTCATCCCGCTGAAGGCTAAAAAGCCTGAACTACTGGTTGGTGTGCTTGGTTGCATGGCAGAACGCCTGAAACAGAAATTCCTTGAAGAGGAAAAACTGGTGGATATTGTTGCAGGACCTGATGCCTATCGCGATCTGCCTAAATTGATCGCCAGTGCAGAAAGCGGTCAGCGCGCTGTGAACGTATTCCTTTCCCGCGAAGAAACTTACGCTGATATTAGTCCGGTGCGTTTGGATGGAAATGGGGTTTCCGCTTTCATAACCATTATGCGCGGATGCGATAATATGTGTTCCTTCTGTGTGGTTCCTTATACCCGTGGCAGGGAGCGCAGCCGTGACCCCGAAAGCATTATAAATGAAGCGCGTGACCTGTTTGAAAAGGGATACAAAGAAGTGACTTTGCTCGGTCAGAACGTGGATTCGTATAAATGGAAAGCAAAGGATTCCGACGAAGTCGTCACTTTCGCGATGCTTCTTGAAAAAGTCGCGCAGGTAAACCCTGATATGAGGGTACGTTTTTCAACTTCGCATCCAAAAGACATTACAGAGGAAGTGATGAAAGCAATGGTGGCTTATGAAAACATTTGTAATTACATTCATTTACCCATACAGTCCGGAAATTCAAGGATACTGGAATTAATGAACCGAACTTACACCCGTGAATGGTATCTGGATAGAATCAATATGATCCGCTCCTATGTGCCTGATATCGGCCTTTCAACGGATGTCATTTCCGGATTTTGCTCGGAAACTGAAGAGGAACACCAGGATACCATCAGCCTGATGAGAGAGGTGGTATTTGACTATGCTTATATGTTCACATACAGTGAACGCCCGGGAACTCCTGCGGCAAAAAAACTCACTGATGACGTTCCGGAGGAAGTAAAAAGCAGGAGGCTTTCGGAAATAATTGTAGCACAACGGGAAAACTCCCACATCAGAAATAAAATGGACGTGGGCAAAACCTGTAAGGTTTTAATAGAAGGATTTTCAAAAAGAAGTGATGAAATGCTCAAGGGCAGAAATGACCAAAATAAAATGATCATTTTCCCGAAAGGCAATCACAAAAAAGGTGATTATGTGCATGTTACAGTTACAGATTGTTCCAGTGCAACGCTGCATGGAGTAGTTGTGAATGAAGCTTAATTAAAGTACCATAATTAAATTATTAAGTTATTAAACGATTTTGCGGTAGGAATTCAACAATAAGTAATATCTTGCCGCGTTAAATTAAATTATAGATGATTGTAAAAAATGCAACGGAAGAATGGGAATTCGAGCAGATATTCAAGCTCAATTATTCAACTTTCGTAGAGGAGATCCCGCAGCATCCTACCAATGAGGAGAAGAAGCTGAAGGATAAATTTCATGAAGTTAGTGAGTACGTTATTGCAATAAACCAGAATGAAGTCCTCGGCATGATCTGTATCAATGACAAAAGGCCTTTCTCTCTGGATAAAAAAATTGATAACCTGGAGCAATATTTGCCGGAGGCAAAAAGTGTTTGTGAAATACGACTGTTATCTGTAAAAAGAGAAGCACGCGGAGGGTTAATATTTTTCAATCTTTTCAACCACATGAGGAACCTGTGTTATGAAAAAGGATATGATCTTGCCATCATTTCCGGAACCGTATTGCCGGAACGATTGTACAGGAA
>CAILMK010000065.1 GCA_903835275.1 uncultured bacterium
GCGATAATAAATGACCGGGTAGGCAACAATGGCATTATCTGTATAGGTATAGTCTAAAATAGCATTTGAATTCCCGTTACCGGCTACAGTACCTATGGTAACAAAAGCCTTTCCATCAATGGAACGCATGACATCAAATTTCTGGTTATTGATCTCAGTGGCTGTACTCCATAATAGGTTCACACCATTGCCAAATTTTTTGGCATTAAATGAAAGCATTTCCACGGGTAGTGGTGAAATAGGTTCAATCAAAAGATCATCAAAGTGCATAGTCATGGCAGAATCTGATGTGAAGGAAATGGCAACTGTGATAGTGGAATCAATAAGGGATGAAATTCTGCTGAAATATCCAGTCCAGGTATTATAATTACCATTGGCGGTCATATTTGAAAATGAAACAATACTTGTCCATGCGGATGGGTTGGAGTCCAGATTTGTGGCGTTGTATCTTCCGGTTCTGTATGCAAAATTTACAGTATAATTATTCATATTCATCGGCACTTTTAAATATCCGGATATTTCTATAGTACTAAGTAGTGGAATCCTTGCTGTAATTGTCCTGACGCTTGAGCATGTACATGTAGTGCTGGCCTGGAGGCATTTGTTAGCTCCGCCGCCTATTCCGCCGGTTGGATTGGTAAGTATGGCATCCGAACCATAAAAACAAGCGGAAGACCATGTAGGCATGACATCAAAATTTACATAAGTGGTTTGTGCGTCAACCCGGGAGGCTGTTGTAAACCCGAGGAGCAAAATTAGTGTGCGTAGTAGTGTTTTCATATCCGTGATTATTAATGGTTCAAGCCTCAAAATTAGGGGCTTGACACGCGGTATGTGTTACACATAATCTCTTATAAGTTGCATGATTAATTTCGATGAAATAAGTGCTGATTTTGTTTGGAAAGGAATTCGAAAAATCACAGAGATATTAAAAATTTATTATACTTCCGTGATTTGAGCTTTTCACTCAAAGAATGAACGATATATTCTATACCTTTGTTGCAAACAATAGCATTATGAAATACCTATTAATTTTCGCTTTAAGCGTCATTTCCCTCACCGGCTACGGACAAAAATTGAATCCCGCAAAAGTTCCTGCAGCGGTTAAAGCAAAATTCATCGCGATATACCCAAATATCAAGAATCCAACATGGGAATTGGAGGATGGTAACTACGAAGCAGGCTTCGATTTGAATAAAGTGGAAACCACGGTAGTATTTACTCCTGCCGGCGTACATGTGGCTACAGAGTCTATAATAGATGCAAAGGCATTGCCTGCACCGGTTATTATATATGTATCCAAAAACTACCCTGGACAAAAAATCAATGAAGCTTCTAAAATAGTAGCTGCCAATGGCAAAATTACCTATGAAGCAGAAGTAAAAGGCAAAGATCTTATCTTCGATGAAAAGGGGAATTTGTTGAAGTAGGGTTTCACGCAGATTTGCACTTTTTTAGTGTATCTTGGGGTAAATGCAATATTTTGATGAGTTATGCCGATAATAAATAAATGTTATTCATGTGATGTAGAGTTGTTGAATGAAAATAGTTCAATTGAACATATCATACCTAGAGCATTAGGCGGTAAACTGAAATCGTCGAAATTGCTATGCAAGAATTGTAATGAGAGGTACGGATATTCTATTGATGCAGAAATTGAAAAGCAATTGGGAACCTTTGCGATTGTTATTGGTGCAAATAGAAAAAAAAACAAGATTGAACTAATAGATAAAGATGGTGAAATAGGATATTTTGGTAAAAATATGCTTACGCTTCCTATATTGGATTTAAAGGATTCCAAAACTGGTGAGAAAAAGCGTATTTCTTTTAATAATTATGAAGAGAGAGACAAGTTTGTAGAAGAGTTTAAGATTGGCCGCGAATCAAAAGGTAAAACTGTAGAAATTAATGTTAGCGACTTAGCCTATGAGAGTCCGCTTTTCTTTAAGAACAATATCTCAAATAAGCCTGGAGAATTTCAATTTGGAGGGGATTTAGCTAATAGAGCAATTGTAAAAATGCTTATAGGTTATTATATTAAGGAATTTGCTATTAAACATAATGTTGCCAAAGCGATTGATTTTATTGATAGTAAATTAGATCATGGTGTGCAGGTTCGGTTTCATTATATACCTATTTTAACATATACTCCTTCGGAAAATGAAATTTCTCATGTGATAATGATCAAAGGTGTTGAAGAAAGAGGTTTGGTATATGGATATGTTGAATTATTTAATTGCTTTAACTTTTTAGTAATTCTAAACAATGATTATGACGGTAAATCTTTTAAGAAGGCGTACAGGAATTCGTTAGTAAAAGATTTTAATTCTGGTCCAATTGATATTGATATTCCAATTGATTTCACTATTAGCGGGTCTGTTAATTACAACCAAATATTAATGAACAATAGAATTAATCGATTAAAGAACCTGATAGTTAACTTGAAAAAGGATTGATTTCTGTCCATGCAGAGTTTCTCGCAGGGCTGGCTTTGAGTGTGGCAAGGACTCTGCGTCGCAAACCGCAGTGTCCCTTCCCGGCAACAACCCAACGCTTCAGGAGACACTGAAGGGAATGAGATTTCATTTTGCAAACTTTGTCTGTCGCGCTGGCAAGCTTCCTGCTGAATGACAAGGATATATATGGTTAGCATCTCAAAAATCTTCTTCATCCTACATCCGCCGCAGCGGACCAGTTGAGACAATTAAAATACGCAATCCTTTTGTCCCTTGTCCCTTTTGTCCCCTGTCCCTTTTTAATTATCTTTGCGCAAATTTTATATGTATGTCTAATGCACATTTTAAGCTGCCCAAGGCAGTCAACGAGCCGGTAAAGCCTTATGCACCGGGTTCCCCTGAAACCATAGCCCTGAAATCCGCCCTCGCGGAGATCCAGTCCAAACAGGTGGATATACCCGCTTATATTGGAGGCAAACAGATCAGGGATGGCGCAAAAACAGAGATCGTTCCCCCGCATAATCACAAGAAAGTGCTGGGGCATTTTTATAAAAGCGAGCAGAAGCACGTGCAAATGGCGATAGATGCTGCCATGAAAGCCAAGAAGGATTGGGCAAATACGCCTTTTGAACACAGGGCGGCTATTTTCCTGAAGGCTGCTGATTTATTGGCGGGGCCGTACCGTTATAAAATGAATGCTGCGACTATGCTCGGGCAAAGCAAGAATGCTTTCCAGGCGGAGATTGATTCTGCCTGCGAACTGATCGACTTTTTCCGTTTCAATGTACAATACGCTGCTGAAATATATGCCAACCAGCCGGAATCACTTCCCGGTATGTGGAACCGTTTGGAGTATCGCGCTCTGGAAGGATTCATCTTCGCATTGACGCCGTTCAATTTTACATCTATTGCAGGGAACCTGCCATCGGCACCCGCTATCATGGGTAATACCGTGGTTTGGAAGCCATCTGAAAAGCAGGTTTATTCCGCAGAAGTGATCATGGAAATATTCAAGGAAGCAGGAGTGCCTGATGGCGTTATCAACCTGATCTATCCATCCGGCCAGGACATGGCGAAGGTTTGCCTTGGTAGTCGCGATTTCGGGGGAATACACTTTACAGGTTCTACGGGAGTATTCAA
>CAILMK010000066.1 GCA_903835275.1 uncultured bacterium
AAGTATAGTTATTATCCAGCGACCAGTGGAAGCCGGTAATGTACGCAGTGCCTAAGCCCAACTTGCCGGAACGCTCTATAATAAAAAGCTTTCCACTAAACTCCTTTTGTAAATTTTTTACAATTTGAGCAGTGCCATCCGGTGAGCCATCATCAATGATGAGAACGTGAAAAACCTTCTCCAAACCCATAACGGTACGGATTATTTTTTCAATATTCTCCCGTTCATTGTAGGTGGGTATGATTACTATGCTATCAGACAAGGGGTTAAAATTTGGTGCAAAGATAAGGATTGTCAGCAATAATCGTGCGGAAATCAATGAGGTCCTTTAAGGCGGTGAGTGGCATTAAATAGCTAATTTTGCATGAATGAATACGTTGCAAAAGGCTGTTTTTCTGGATCGTGATGGTGTCCTGATCCTTGAAAGAGGGGATTATAACTACAAAAGGGAGGATATTGAGGTTGTTCCGGGAATTGTGGAGGCCTTGCAGGAACTTCATAAAAAGGGCTATGTATTTATTGTGATCACCAATCAGGGAGGCATCGGTAAAGGCCTTTACAAGCATAAAAGGGTAAAAGAGATCCATTCCGAACTGAAGGAATTTTTCGCCGGGCTGAGCGTCCCCATTCTGGAGTTTTATTATTGCCCCCATCATCCTGAAACTTCCAATTGCATTTGCCGCAAGCCTGATAGCTTAATGCTGGAAAAGGCCATTGCCAGGTTCAATATAGATGCTGGTAATTCCTGGTTCATCGGGGATACTGACCGCGACATGGAAGCCGGCAAAAAAGCGGGAGTCAATACCCTTAAAATAGAGCCCAATGCGGATTTAAATAACTATTTGGCCCAGCTTCAATAGATTAATAAATTTTTTATAATTTTGTTTTAAACAACATAAATTATGAAAAGAATTCAAATTTGGCAGGGCATTCTGATGGCCTTGATTCTCATAATGCTTGTTCCATTATCAGGAAAGGCACAAGACAACCAGGTTATCCCAAAAGGAAGTCAAACTTTGTTTTGCGGGGAGGTACATGGAAAAAACGGTGACAACTACTATGCGGCCATTTACCGTCACGGGATTTCAGTGGTAAAACTTGATTCCACCAACAAAAAGGGTATCCCCGGGCTAGCTTATTATAAAGCAAATTGTTTCAAGACGGATGTTGTTACCTATGATTTGAAAATAGTACAGGATACCGCAGTATTTATTCTTCTTCTTTCCAATGGAAATGTTTTTTCTTTCAACCCCCAGAGAAAAGTAACAGGCAATAACATTTTTACCACAACCAAATATATATCAAATGTTGGTTATAAACCCGATAGTACCAATGACGCATATGTAAAAATTGTCGGTGACGACTTATATGCACTTTCCAATACTACGTTATTCGTATCACGTAACACTGCAATTTCATGGAGTGCTGATTCAGCGGGATTGAACGGAGCTACTATCAATGATGTATCTGTAGATTCCGGACAAAATGTCTATATAGCTACGAATATGGGTCTGTTTAAACAAGCTCCTTCAGGCAGCAGTTGGACAAATATTAAGTCGCCTTATTTGCAGTCCTCACATGTATTTGGAGCACATAACGGTACCTTGTTTCTCTCATCATTTTCTTCTTTAAGCTCAAGCATTGATAATGGAAAGAGCTGGAAAACGGATACAACAGGATTGCATGGCGCCGCCGCGATAAAATTTTGTGAGGACTCTGCAGGAAATGTATATGCCATCACTGCTCAATATTCTTTTTTAACCGTTGGTGATGGATTGTTTAAGCATGCATCAAAGGGATGGACCAATATCGGCAAGAATTTCCTGAAGATGAATGCAGACCCTACAAACTCAAATATTTTTAACAGCATCAATGGAGGAAGCACATTATATCTATCAACTAATTTTGGCTCCTTCATTAGCACAGATGCAGGTACTACCTGGACGGTAGACCCTAACGCGGCCCTCGCTGATAATATATTTGGTATGGCTGTTACTTCCAAAGGGACAAAAGTAATGAGTACTGCAATGGGAGTGTATTATAAAACGTCAGGAAGTACTTCATGGACTCATAGCTTTCCTTCCAGCGGTTATGTAACGGGCCAGAAAATTTTCAAAGATAAAAATGATGTGCTCTATACCCTTGGCAAGATAAAAGGCAATAATACATATTCACTTTATCCCCGTGAAATGTGGAAAAGTACTGATGAGGGAAAAACATGGACTGCGGATACTTTGGATATGTCAAAAGTCAGGGCCTATTATTATTTTGTGGATGAGAATGGAAATGAATATGCGGGCGCGGGCGCTACCGCCAACTTTATAAAAAGGGTTGGTGCAGGAAATTCCTGGGAATACGATACACAGGGATTCCTCAGGGATAAAAATTACACGGGAATACTGGGCTACGGCTCTGACGGGACAGGTACAGTATATGCATCTGCTGCGATAACGGGCAAGGCATATGTTTACAGGCGTGATGTGAATAGTACTACATGGTTGATTGACTCCGCCGGCTGGGATCCTTCCTTCAGCGCGTTCTCATTTGCAAATGATGCTTCAGGTAATATTTTTGCAGGAGCCATGAATGGCGGAGTATTGAAAAGAGTAAACGGAAGATGGAAAAGACTGCAATATCCCAACGCGAACCTTTTTGGAAATTCTGTCTTCACCCTTACGACTGATAATTCAGGTGCATTGTTCGTGGCATATTCAAACTTTACCTATGCTGCCACAACAGGCCTTGGTGTATTCATGACAAAAGATACCGGTTCCAACTGGACACAAGTGGGTACGGATTCCTTTAATTTTAACCAACTGGTAAGTGCCGGAGATACTATTTACGGACTTGCAAATTATGGCGGAGTATATGCCTTCACGGAATCCAGTTCTGTAACTGCAGTGGAGGAGCAAAAAAATATTCTAAATGCTAACGGGATCAAAATATATCCCAATCCCGCAAAAGACGAGTTAACCATCTCCTTCAGCAAGGATATAAACGACGGTCATTTTATTGAAATCACCGATATGCAGGGAAGAAGGATGCGAAGCTATACTTTCAAGGAAAATGTGCACGATTTGCAAATGGATCTTACTAATTTGCCTCGTGGAATATATATACTTTCAGTGCAAACATCCTCCGGGGTGGAAAGACAGAAGTTTATCAGGGAATAATTTTCCTGAAAAGGGACAAATGACAGGGGACAAGGGGCAAAAAATGCGTCTTGGTTTCACTTTATGCCCGAAGTCCTGCCTGAGGTAGGCAGGGCCGAAGTATTGAAGGAGTGAATACTTGAGTTTTTGAATTCATAAATCAATCTCGCTCGCGTGAGTCTTTAGCGAAGCGATGACTCGCGTGGAAAGGATGGAAGCAACCTGTCCCGATTATTCGGGAGTCTTCAGACTTGCCATTGAAGCGAGAAACTTATAACATAAACCCAAAATCATGTAAAATACTTGATGAATCGGAGTGCTACATTTGTTTGTACTAAATTTTTGTAGCATGCCGATTCAAATAACAAAAAAACTTAGACGTGTTCTTATTACGATTGCCATTTCAGTAGTGGCTTTGGTAGCGTTGGTGATTATATTCATTTCCCCTATTACAAAATACCTGGTTGAAAAATATAGCGTGGAATATACCGGCCGCCAGATACGCATGGATTGGGCATATGTTAACCCGTTTACAGGATATGTCCATTTTCATAATTTGAAAGTCCAGGAACAGAAAAGTGATAGTATTTTCTTTTCATCAAAGGGTTTCACAATCAATTTTGCAATTTGGAAACTGTTATCAAAAGAGTATATCATTGAAGAATTCAAACTGGATAAGCCTTATGGGGTTATTTCAGAGAACAAATCCGTTTTTAACTTTGATGATATTATTGACAGATTTTCCTCCAAGGCAATAGGCAAAAAGGGCCCTCCCGTACATTTCAGTATCCAAAAACTTGATATGATAGACGGAAATTTTTACTATTCCAAACAAAGGCTAGCCACTCCTTATTCTATACGGAATGTGAATATTGAATCTTCGGGTAAATCATGGGATTCCGATACTACGTCCGGAAAATTTTACTTTGAGCCGGCAATAGGCACCGGAAGTATAAAGGGCACTTTCTTTATTAATTTCAATACGCTGGAATATCGTACAAATTTTACTGCGAATAGATTTGATTTAAAAATATTTGAACAGTATTTGCATGCAATATCAAGTTACGGAACATTCAGTGCATACCTGGATGCGGATCTGAAAGTAAAAGGCAATTTCAATGACGTCAAAGACGTTGATATTAAGGGTATGTTAGCTGTAAATGACGCTCACTTCGGCAAGAAGCCCGGCGATGACTACATGTCCTTTAAAAAATTGAGGTTAAAAATAAAGGATGTAAATCCTAAAAACGAAAAGTACAATTTTGATTCGGCTAATCTTTGGGAGCCTTTTTTCAAGTATGAACAATACGATCACCTGGATAATTATTCAATGATGTTAGAT
>CAILMK010000067.1 GCA_903835275.1 uncultured bacterium
ATTATGTCTATTGGGGCCTCATTATTTATTCCTGCTGCATTAGGAAGAATTTATCCGCTTTTTTTGACGGGGTTATTTATTATAGGAACAGGACTCGCACTTTCACAAACTGCGGCAAATCCGTATGTAGCTATTGTAGGTCCTATTGAGAGTGCTGCCAAACGAATGAGTATCATGGGAATTGCAAATAAACTTGCAGGGGTCATGGCACCGATAATTATGGGAGCAATAATCCTTGATGGAATTGATAAAAAAATAGAACTGGTAAAGAATGCAATTCCTGAACAAAAAAACATAATATTGGACTCTCTATCCCATCAAATTATATTGCCTTATTCTGTAATGGCTGTTGTTTTGCTTGCAATAGCTATTCTGGTTCGATATTCCTCCCTTCCTGAAATAGAGCAGGAAAGTGCTGAAGATGTAAAAGACCTGCCCAAAATCCAAAAACAAAACATATTGCAATTTCCAAACCTTGTACTGGGTGCCATCGGTATTTTCCTGTATGTAGGCGCGGAAGTCGTTTGCGGTGATACGATTATTCTTTACGCACAATCAATGCATATTCCACTGGAGGATGCACGGATATTTACTTCCATCGCCCTGATAGGAATGGTCATTGGTTATATCATTGGAATCGTAATGATCCCAAAAATGGTTACACAATCAAAGGCGCTTGCCATGACGGCATTATTGGGTGTTTTAGTCACGGGACTAGCTTTAACCTCCCTTGGTATTGAATCCATTGTTTTCATAGCCTCCCTCGGAATTGCAAACGCGCTTGTCTGGCCTGCCATCTGGCCTTTGGCAATTCATGGATTAGGAAAATTCACCAAGACGGGATCAGCAATTCTGGTCATGTGTATAGCGGGGGGAGCAGTACTTCCTTTGTTATATGTGCGACTTGCCAATACTCCCGGAATTGGTTTCCGTGATGCCTATTGGATATTGATTCCATGCTATGCCTATATCCTTTTTTATGCATTAAAAGGTCATAAGATCACTAAATGGTAAGATCATTGAAATCGTTTTTGAAACTGGATTCTCTGCGTGCATTGCAGGCATTCCAGTTATTCAGGTTCGGTTCATTGTTGCTGGTATCTGTTGTTTTTCCAAGGATTTTGCCCGGAAAAGAACTGGTGGGCTTCTATGAAAAACTTCTTTTTATCGGGGGCGTTTCAACATCTTTCTGGGTGTCGGGAATTATCAATTCATTATTGCCATACTATTCATCAAATCCTGAAAATAAGCAAAAGAGTATCATGGCCAACAGCGTGATACTTTTGAGCCTGTTATCACTGGTAGTAACAGGCATTTTATATTTCAGCAGTCATTTATTCATCGGTGAGCATTATGATATTTTCAAAATGTACCTGCTGTTTAATTTATTCAGTGCACCTGCATTTTTAATGGAATATGTATTTCTGCTCAGGAAGAATGCGAAGGCTTTGGTCATATATGGAATTGCTTTTTTTATTCTGCAAAGCAGCGCCCTTATCATCCC
>CAILMK010000068.1 GCA_903835275.1 uncultured bacterium
ATTTTCAATATGTCCGGATTCAAATTCACTTTGCTTGCGGACATCAATAATATTTAATATCAGGGATAGATCAGCGATATATGCAAGTTCATTGGCGGAAATGGAAACGATAGTGCTCGTTTTAAAGCCCGCTTTTTTCCAGGCATCAATTCCTCCCTTCAGATATCCAACTGTATTGTCATATCCAACACGTGCCAGCCGTATGGCTGCCTCTTTTTCACGACCGGGCTCAGTTAGCAATACTATCTTTTGTTTGATGTCCGGTATGATTGTGCCTGCCCATACAGCAAAATTTCCCTTCAGCCCTATATTGATTGAATTGGGAATGAATTCCTTGCCAAATTCATCGGCATCACGGGTATCAAGTACCAAAATATCCTCAATATTCATCATCCACTCCAGTTCATTTGCATCTATCGGGCGGGTGGCATGCTCCATGATGAGGTCTATGCTTTCATATCCCTTAATATTCATCAATACATTTTTGGGAAAATACCCCGGAGGGGGAGTAAGTCCTGAGAGAACTTCCTTTATAAAATCCTTTCTGCTCAAATCGCTTCTCAGGGCATAATTCGTAGCCTTTTGATGGCCCAGCGTGTCCTTCGTTTCCTTGCTCATATTTTTACCGCAGGCACTTCCTGCACCATGGCCCGGATAAACAATAATGCTATCGTCGAGCGGCATGATCTTGATCCGTAATGAATCATAAAGCAGGGATGCCAGTTTTTCAGGCGTCAATTCTGCAATGACGTGTTGGGCAAGATCAGGCCTGCCTACATCCCCGATAAAAAGAGTATCTCCGGAAAATAACGCAGTTTCCTTCCCGTTTTCATCGGTAAGCAAATAACAACTGCTTTCCATGGTATGACCCGGGGTATGAATCAATTTGATGCTTGCCTTGCCAATTTTAAATTCCTGTTCATCATCGGCAACGATACATGAAAATCCTGTTTTCATTGTAGTAGGGCCATAAACAATCGGCGCACCGGTCTTTTTTGATAAGTCCACATGACCCGATACAAAATCAGCATGAAAATGTGTTTCGAAAATGTATTTGATCCTGGCTCCACGTGCCTCTGCAAGGTCAATATACTGCTGGACTTCACGTAGCGGGTCAATGATTGCAGCCTCGCCATCGCTCTCGATATAATAGGCGCCCTGTGCCAGGCAGGAGGTATATAATTGCTCTATTTTCATAATTCCAATCTTTTAGTACATCAAAATTAATATGATGCAAAAGACGGGGATATGATTTTTGTCAGGTCCGTTTATTTTTTTCCGCGGATCTCCTTTACTTCATCAGAAGTTACCCGGGTGTCGTCGTTACCGAAGCTGGCGTAAACATAGTTCAATACAGCGGCAATATCAGCATCATTCAGAGCCGTTCCCTGTGCAGGCATAATGCTATTATATTTTTGCCCGTTAACAGTAATTTCTCCGGTTTTGCCATTCAAAACCTGTAAAATGGCGGCTTCTTTGCTGGCAAGGAAATCGGATTTTGCCAGTGGAGGAAACGCCCCGGGAACACCTTCGCCATTAGCCTGGTGGCAGGCCTGGCAGATTTTCACATATATTGCCTTACCTTTATCAGCAGACTCGTTTTTTGGTTCAGAAGTGCCAGAAGCCGGTGGTGTGCTTTCATTTACACAGGAATACATGAATGCGAGCGAAAGGGTAAGGGCGAGAACGACTATTTTCTTCATTTTAATTGTATAACTCTGCAAAATTGACAATAAGTAAGCAATAAGCGGCTTGAAATCTAAAATCTTCTCATCTTTGCAGTGAAATAACTGAAATCATAGTGCCAACTCCATTATTAGGTTCAAACAAGGATAACAGGGGAATCATCCTCTGGCTTTTTTCAGGTTGTTTTATCATTTTCGCCATGGTGATTGTTGGGGGCATTACACGCCTGACAGGTTCCGGACTCTCCATTACTGAATGGAATGTCATCATGGGTAGTATACCGCCCCTTAACCAGCAGGACTGGCAATTGGTTTTTGAAAAGTACAAGGCAAGTCCACAGTTCCAAAAGGTTAATTTCACTATGGATATTGAACATTTCAAGTCCATTTTCTGGTGGGAATTTATTCATCGCCTGATTGGCAGATTGCTCGGGATTGTATTCCTTGTTCCGTTTTTATATTTCCTGTGGAAGAAAAAATTGAATGCTTCCCTGATAAAAAAACTTGCGATCATCTTTGCCCTTGGCGGATTGCAGGGCTTCATTGGCTGGTATATGGTTAGCAGCGGTCTCATTGATAAGCCTGCCGCAAGCCATTACAGGCTTGCCACGCACCTTATAACAGCATTCATTACCTTCGGATATATACTCTGGGTGGCTCTTGAGCTTATTTATGAGGGAAGCACTGAAATAAAGATAAATCGCAACTGGCGCAAATTTGGAGCTATCATTCTTGTAACAGTAATACTCCAGATTGTTTATGGTGCCTTTGTTGCCGGTTTACACGGAGGTAAAGTCTATAATACCTGGCCTAAGATGGGGGAAGAATGGTTCCCTTCCACAATTACTGCAATCAGCCCTTTTTGGAGCAATTTCTTTGAAAATTATATAGGCGTGCAATTTGTCCACCGGTACGTTGCAATAATACTCGTTATCCTTGGCTGTGTTGTTTTATGGAAGTATATAAAGGAAAATGCCATTGCCATGAAAAGCGCGGTTTATTTTTTCATTTGTGCACTTGCCGTGCAATTTACCCTGGGGGTGATCACCCTTTTATATGCGGCTCCCATAACACTGGCAGCTATTCACCAGATAGGGGGATTTATTTTATTTACTTCGGTAGTATTTCTTTATTTCCGGGCAGTACATACTTCGTCAAAAGCTTAATTAAAATTTATTAATTCACCGAAAGGGAAATTAATTATATTTGTAGTTATTCAAAAAAACTAACGAAGTGATCCGCGGGGTATGCTTATTCTTTTTGTTATTCATGTTATCCAATAACATGATGGCATCTCATCTTATGGGTGGGGAACTTACATACCGTTACATAGGAAACTCGCAATATGAATTGAAGTTTACAATGTACACTGATTGTAAATCAAGAAACCCCGATGACCAGATTCTTTATAAGATTTTTCGCCATAGTGATAGCAGCCTGGTGGAAACGGACAGTACATTATTGTATAAATTAAATACTGTTAAGGCAACCTGCAAATCTTTCAATAGTTATTGTGTCAGGGAAGGGCAATATATTGATACGATCACCCTTGGTTCTGATACTTCCGGCTATGATATTTTGTATTTCAGGACAGACAGGAATTTTGCCATAGTTAATTTGCAATGTTGCAAGAATAGCACCAATCCCTTGTCTTGTTTTTCCCCCAATTGTTATGATTCTACAAAAAATCCCTTTGGCATGATCTGGCATGCATATATACCCGCACAGAAATATGAAAACTCTACACCTCAGTTCCCTACGCCTGCCATTCCATTTATTTGTGTGAATAAATTATCAATGTTTGATAACCTTGCAGTGGATCCGGATGGCGATTCCCTTGTTTTCTCCCTTGCGCACCCGTACGCTTGTAATAATGTTTGTCTACCTTATCCCGTTCCTGATTTAAAGAAAGGAGTCCTGAAGGTAGTTTACGCGCCAGGATACTCTGTTAATTTCCCTTTCGGTAATACGTCACAACAGGCAATAATAGCCCCGCAAACAGGATATCTTTCACTCTATCCTAAGCTCAGTGGAAATTATGTTATTGCTGTTGCAGTAAAGGAATACAGGCGGGATAAAAATACGGGTGCGGTGCATTTTCTAGGGGAAGTGCGGAGAGATATGCAATTTATTGTAGGTAGTTGTCCTGCACACCAAAATCCATATTTTCAAAGCGATAGTACCTCGGATAGTTCAACAGTAAAATATCTTCAGGCAGGAAAAAATTATTGCTTTACAGTTACAGGATTGGATTCAGCTTCGGATTCATTGAAACTTCAATCCATAGGAGGAATGCTTCCGCAATATTCAATTTTCACTTCACCACTCGCATCTTACAGTAATACAGGATCTATTCACAAAACAGAAGGAAGTTTCTGCTGGAAGCCTTCCTGTAGTCAGGTTAATGAGCATGCACCCTATCTCCTCGATTTTCGTTTACAGGATAAAAGTTGTGATTATACCGAAAAAACATACCAATTGTATGTTGTGCCGACACAAATAAAATCCCCTGATCCCGAATGTACAGGAATTGTAAAAACAAATGATTCCATTAAAATTAATTTCGCAAATCCCGGATACGATACATCTTATTTTCATAGTATAAAAGTGTACAGGGCAATAGGTAATTCTGCTTTTACATTATATGATTCAATATTTAACATCAATGCAAATACCTATACGGATGCAAATGCTCCCGGGGCTGATAGTATTTCCTATAGATATTATTTTACCACTCTGAGTAAATGTCTGAATGAATCAAAAGCAGGTGACACGATTAATTCCATTCCGCTCCGCGTTAAAAAGGTTAATGAATTCTCTGCATTATTAAGGTGGACTAAATTTGTAAGCAGGACGAATGTAAAATATTCCATTTATGCTGATACCGGCACAAAATGGTATCTGATAGATACTATTCCTGATACCTTCTATACATTCAGGGCTTGTCGTGGAAAATTTGCATTTAAAATAGAAATTGAAGGAGCCATTTGTAACTCCTATTCAAATATTTCAGATACTTTTTATTTCAAACCTGTTTTAACGACGCCTTATTTAATCGCCGCCAGTGTGAGTGTGCCGAATACTGAAGTTACCGTTACGTGGACTTCGCAAAAACAAGGAACTGCAAACTATAAATTGTACCGCAATGATACTGTCCTGGCAAGTCACATACTTATACATACAGGTACTTCCGCAACGGATACTGTTTTCATAGATAAATTTCAAGACATTGACAAGGCATATTGTTATGATGTTGAATATAGTGATTATTGTGGCAATACTAAAATCAGCAACCCGGGCTGTATTATGATCGCAAATGCGGAAGCACTTGACCAGGCAAATAAAACATCTGTAACTCCATATACATACTGGAAGCATGGTGTTGAAAAATATATTGTGTATAGAAAGTTGGAACCGGATTCATGGGTTCGGATAGGGGTAGTTTCTGATACCGATCTTACTTTTATTGATTATAATCTTCCGGATTCGCAGATCAATAATTGTTATCGCTTTGAAGCAATAGAAAAGAATAGCGATTATAACGCAGTGTCTTATTCAACACAAGCGTGCGCGAAGCAGAAACCAATCATTTGGATCCCGAATGTTTTTACACCGAATGGGAATGGCTTGAATGATGCATTTGCACCGAAAGGAGCATTCCTGGATCACTATGAAATGAAGATATTTGACCGCTGGGGAGAGAAATTATTCGATACTCAGAACAGTAAATCCTGGAATGGGAAGGATGCCTCAGGGAAATATTACCAGATGGATGTTTTCCTTTATATTATCATTGCCTATGGATACGATGAGGTTCCTCATTTCTTTTCAGGCACAATAACTCTTTTGCGATAAAATTTACTTAGTGCAATAATCCGTACACCACACGCGTTCATTAATAAAAAGGATGCGTGTGATGTTGGCAGAGGTTTTGGTGTATTGTACTACTTTTCTTTTTTGCATAAGGAAAGAGATTCCTGAAAAAGATGACTCGGTAGCTATGGAATCCCTACCGTACTACAAAGTAAGGGATAGTATCTGGCACGATAAGGATAGCCTCAAAAAATGCTATTACAATTGCTCTGCGAACGCTGAAAAAGATGCAATCCTGCAAAAAGCATCATTGTTGTTTTATACGGATATGAAGGATAAATTATTTCCGTACTGGTATGGCACTCCCTGGGCGTATTATGGATACGGAGAGCGACCGCAAGTTGATTATATTGCATGTGGGTATTTTGTAGCGGTTCTGCTGAGAGATATAGGTGCAAAAGTTAGTATTCCGCAACTAGCTGAAGGAACTTCAGGTTCAATGATAGAGCGTGTGACTTCAAAGAAATATATATCCACTTACTGGAACATGGATGCGGATACTTTTTACTCAAAAATTAAAAGTGCGGGAGATGCCTTATATATAGTAGGACTGGATAATCATACCGGTTATTTGCTCTGCGAAAACAGTAGTTTGTATTTCATTGATTCCAGTCCTGAAGGAGTGCTTAAACGTGATCCTGCTTCCAATTCACTGATTCATTTTTCATCTATAAGAATGGTAGGTTGCATCAGCAAGGATCCCGGGTTTTTACAAAAGTGGTTGTGTGATGTTGAGATGAAATGATGTTTGAGCTTGAGAAAGGCTTTCCCAAGTGTAGCCCTTCGCATAGTGGGTGATAAGGTGAAAGTCCCCTTTAGAGGATTTAGGGGTTAATACGTGTAAATTCCACCAGCAATTCCTGCGCAGAATTACATACAGGCAATTCCATTTTCTCTGACATCCATTGATAAAACTCCTCTGGAGAAGCGCTTTTTTCGCGCATGCTTTTTAATGATATGCTTCCTTCGGATTTGGATAATTTATTTCCATTTTCATCTTTCAGCAATTCATGATGATGAAATTTGCAATAACGAAAAGAAGTATTACCAATAATATTTGCCATGTATAGATGTAGTGCGGTGCTTGGCAATAGATCTTCTCCGCGGACAATTAAACTGATTTCGTTTCTTATGTCATCACAAAGGGATGCAATATGATAGGCAGGAATGCCATCTTTTCTTCGCAAAACCGGGTCACGAATGAGCGCATGCAAATCAATTTCGGAGGTGGTTCCGTTTGTATTTTTTACTTCAATAAATGTATTTTCAGGTGTAAGAAGTCTCAATGATAGATCCGGAGCATCTAGCGGAAGGTTCTTATCCCTGCAAGTTCCTGAATATTGTTTGATCTCATTGGTTAAATGAACATCTTTTCGGGAACAGGTACACGCAAATACTTTTTCTTTTGAAATGAACTCATTCAAGAGATGATCGTAATATTCCACCCTGAATCTTTGTGAATAAATATTGTATAGATCCTCTATGGATTCCGGGCCTTCATCCCAGTCAATTCCCAGCCATTCCAGACTGTGGAAAATGTCCTCAATATATTCTTCGCGTATGCGTGGCGCATCAAGATCGTCAATACGTAATAATAAATGTCCGTTTTCTTTTCTTGTCAGCAACCATGTCAGTACGAAGTTGTAGGCATTGCCTATATGGATGAATCCGCTGGGAGTTGGAGCTATGCGTGAGCGGAGCATGATTAAGCCTGATAAATGTAAAATGAGTTTGAGTAACCCCCTGCTTTAGCAGGGGGAAATGCGATATAAAGTAGCTCGGGCTTTAGCCCAACTGAACAATTTGGGCTAAAGCCCGAAGGTTTATTAGGTCTGTTGATCCCCCGACTAAAGTCGGGGGTTACTGAGAAAAATAATTGCATCTATTTTAATAGTTTTGCGAAGTGATTATACTCATTAATTTCCCACACATTACCTTTTCACTGAATTTATTTTCCGCTAACTTTCTTGCTTTAATTTGATATTCTTTCAAAAGATTTTCATCTTTCAGGAAGGGCATGATTTTATCTATGAAATCCTGCGGATTTTCAGGATCAGAATAGAAGCCGGATTTTTCTTCCTCTAACAGATTTTTCATCCATCCCTGAGTGTTTGTGATGCAAACTTTTCCTGTGGCAAGGGAATCAAATAATTTATTAGGGGAACATGAAGTTAATACAGGTAAATTCAAGAATGAAATATAAGAGAAATCCATAATGCTGAGCAATTGCGGCAGTTCATTCTTGGGAATTGGAGGAAGGAACGTCATATTTTCAAGTCCTTTTTCGTTTGCAATTCGGACGAGCCTTTCTTTTTCGCTGCCATCGCCTACAATGAAAAACTTCAGTGGAAGATTTTTTGATTGTTCAGCCATATCAAGTAAATATTCCAGGTGATTAGCTATTCCGATAGCACCAAAATAGATAACACCTTTTTTGGCTCCCTTTAAATATTTCCCATACAATTCTGCATTTTTTAGTAATGGCTTAAATAATTCCGTATCCGAAAAATTGCTTATTTCGTGAATAGGAGTATCTGTCTTGTAATTTTTTATTATTTCAGTGATTCCCGGAGAAAGAGAAACAATTGCTTTTGCATTTTTATATACCTTGGGGGTAAAATTAAATAACAATTTCGTGAGAACCGGATTCCTAATTATCCCCATTTCAATGGGAGCTTCCGGCCATGCATCACGTACTTCAAAGATATACGGAAGCTTTTGATAGCGTTTTAGCAATAAGGCAGTTAATCCAACGGTAAGTGGAGTAGAACTGGCGTAGACCAATGAATCAGATTTACGATTTACGATTTGCGATTTACGATTTAGAATTTTCTTCGTTTCCCTGTAAGCTGCAAATGCAAACTTAAGAAATGAAAATATCCTGGACATAAAAGCCTGTTCCTGCTGGTATGGGATAGGCAAATAGTAAATATGTACTCCCTCCAATACTTCCTCTTTCTTTTTCTTGCCATTATATCCGCAAATAAGATGCACTTCATGTCCAGCTTCAGACATCGCCTTTGAGAGATAGTACGGGCGTGTACTTCCCCATTCATCGGGCTTTCTGAAATGCTGGTGGATATAAATGATCTTCACGGGGTAAAGTTATGAATTATGAGTTATAAATTATGAGTTTTCAGACCTCCAAAGGTTTTTAAAACCAGTGAGGTCTTTATAGTCGCTTAAATTTTAGTTTCTTTTCGAGGTCAGTGGTCAATTCGACAATTTGCTTATTCCACTCAACTACTTTTAATTTGATGTTATAGTTGAAACTTAAATTCAAGTCCTCATTGTCTTTTTCTTCCAATAAAAAATAATTTATATTCTTGTTCAGGGTATCATTGTTTGTATAAACACTAATTTCATTATTACATGAATGATCTATCCCAACTGTGTAGATTTGTGTAGTAGTATCTTTTAAGTTTTTCTTTTTCTCATTCACTTCTTTCCCCCATGACGTTTTTTTCTTGCGTACTCTGAATGGCAATAATTCTTCTTTTTTGATTACATTTTCGTTGGTGAAGTAAAAATCAAAGAATATACTAGTTTTTAGTTTAATAGGATTAAAATTTCCACAGTTATCAATTTTTTGTATAAAATGTTTGTTATTATCTTCCCAGAATAAATATACCTTGTAGTAAACAATATGGTATCTACAACCGTCGGTATTTTCATCATAAACTCCGGTTATGCAATTTTGTTTACTATATCCAATTTTATCAATTCCATCAGCTTTTAATTTCTGAACTGCTGAATTTACCAGCGAATCAATATTCCTGTCTGGCAATTGCTTTTGCCCAACAGCAATATATGAGCTAAAAATAAAGAGCAGAAGCATTAGGGTCAG